>JBDTOW010000862.1:0-2762 GCA_039933075.1 Verrucomicrobiota bacterium
CGCGAGAAGACTTCAAGATTGTTTGGAATATAATCGTAGCGTTTGGAACCATCCCGATAACCCACACAGACTTTGATCGTATCCAGCGTGTCCAAACCATCCAGGTTCGTGACCGCAAGTTCGTCGATGCCGTTGACCATGGTCGCATGGCTGGTCGCGACCGCGTCGAACCAACCGCATCGCCGCGGCCGGCCTGTCGTTGCTCCGAATTCCCGTCCCAAGCCGTGTAGCAAGTCAGAAATCTCCTGATTCTCGGTCGGCAAAGGCCCCTCCCCCACCCGGGTCGTGTACGCCTTCATTACCGCCACAATCCGATCCATTCGATTGGGCGGAACGCCCGACCCGGTGCAGGCGCCACCCGCCGTCGTGTTTGAAGAGGTGACAAACGGATAGGTCCCATGGTCGATGTCCAAAAATGTACCTTGAGCGCCCTCAAACAAGATGTTGGCTTTACTAACGATGGCATCATACAGAAACACCACGGTATTGGTGACGAAGGGCTTGAGTCGATCCCCCGCGGCACGATAGCTCTCATGCACATGCTTGAAGGAAAACGGTTTCGCGCCGAGTGCCTTCAAGACCTCGTTGTTCTCTTTGATCTTGCAGCGCAGCATTTCTTCGAACCGGCGCGGATTGATCAAGTCGATCATCCGCAAGCCGGTGCGCGCCGCCTTGTCGCCGTAGGCCGGGCCGATGCCACGTTTGGTGGTGCCGATCTTATTCTTTCCCTTGAGAAACTCGCGCTGTTCGTCCAGCTCGCGATGATAAGGAAAGACCAGATGAGCCGTCTCGCTGATGAACAGATTGCCGTCCACTTTGATGCCAGCCTGAATCAGCCCTTCGATCTCTTCGACCAGGCTGAGGGGATCGATCACGACGCCGTTGCCGATGACGCATTTCTTGCGCGGTCGAAGAATCCCGGATGGCACCAGGTGGAGGACGTACTTCTGTGCGCCGATGAAAACCGTGTGCCCGGCGTTGTTGCCGCCTTGAGTGCGCACCACGATATCCGCATCCTCCGTTAGTACATCGATAATCTTGCCCTTGCCTTCATCGCCCCATTGGGCGCCCACTAGAATCGTATTCGCCATAGTTTTCTAAAAGCCACGCCGACAATAAAAAGCCCCGAAGTGTAAATTTCGGGGCGCAGGCGCAGTATTTACACGCGGAAACTAAGAAAGCGCCCCGCACCTGTCAACGCTGGAATCGCCAACCAAAGCGATGCGACAACGTGCTTGAGTTTCATCGCGCAGAAGCGGAGCATGACTGCACCGAAAACGTCTTCAAAGAACCAATGATCATGAAAACGCAAAACACCTTTCTGCGACGCGACCCGCTGGAAATTCAGCCCTGGACGGAAACGTGCGGGCAGATTCGATGTCTCATCGAGGAGAAGGACGGCGCGGCCGGCGAGGTTCACCAGGTCGAGATTCGTGACGCAAAGCTGCATTACCACGAGCGAACCGACGAGTTTTATTACGTGATCGACGGCCAGGGCACGATGCTCCTTGATGACACCGAGATTGAATTGCACCGCGGAGTGGTCGTTTATGTTCCTCGTGGCGTCAAGCACAAGGCGGCCGGCACTCTCTCAGTGCTCGTGGTTTGTGTCCCTGCCGGCGTGCTAAACGATGTCCACGAACTGGAATAGAGCGATTGTCAAAAAAAAGCCCGATCGATTGGACTCCGGGTGACGAAGCGGTCGGAAGCTCGCGTTCGGGAGTTGGCGATTGAGCCAGGCAATGTAAGCCAAAGTTTATGGACCGCTCGCGATTCGCCATCTTTGGTGCCGGTTTCTGGGCGCAGTATCAACTGGCCGCATGGCAGGAACTCAAACACTGCGAGTGCGTCGCCATTTACAACCGCTCCCTCGCCAAGGCCGCGGCGCTCGCCCGGCGGTTCGGAGTGCCGGCGGTCTATGACGACCCCGAAGAACTGCTCGCTCGCGAGAAACTCGACTTCATCGACGTCATTACCGACGTGGACACGCACTGCCAATTTGTCCACCTCGCCGCGCGACATAAGCTTGCCGTCATTTGCCAGAAGCCGATGGCCCCGTCGCTCGAGCAGGCCGGGAAGATGGTCGCGGTCTGCCGGCAGGCGCGCGTGCCGCTTTTCATTCATGAAAACTGGCGCTGGCAGACTCCGATTCGCGCGCTGAAAAAGGTCCTCGACGCCGGGACCATCGGCGACACGTTCCGCGCGCGCGTCGACATGATCAGCGGCTTCCCCGTTTTCAAAAACCAGCCGTGCCTGCGCGAACTCGAGCAATTCATCCTCACTGACCTCGGCAGTCACACGCTGGACACAGCGCGATTTCTCTTTGGCGAAGCGGACACCCTCTACTGCCAGACCCGCCGCGTGCATCGCGACATCAAGGGCGAAGATGTCGCCACCGTGATGATGCATATGGGCGGGACAACGACGGTGCTCGTCGAGATGGCTTATGCGGAAAATTTCCTCGAACGCGATCGCTTTCCCGAGACGTTCATTTTCGTCGAAGGCGAAAAAGGCTCGGCGGAGGTCGGCCCGGATTTCTGGTTGCGTGTCACAACCCGAAACGGGACGCACGCCCGGCGTGTGCCGCCGCCGCGTTTCCCCTGGGCCAATCCGGCCTACGACGTGGTCCACGCCAGCATCGTTCCCTGCAACGCAAATTTGCTGGGCGCCCTGCAAGGCAAGGCGCGGGTGGAGACAACCGGTGAGGACAACCTCAAAACAATGAAGTTTTTGGCCCACGACGGTCATAACTTGTGTGACAT
>JBDTOW010000863.1:0-2760 GCA_039933075.1 Verrucomicrobiota bacterium
ACCTATCGGCCAAACACGACCGCAGAACAACAGCGCGTTTTGCGGGAGGCTGATTTTGCCTACCGGCAGGCCTTCGCGTTTTGTCCGTACAGCCCGGAAGCGGTTTTCCGGTATGTGAACCTGCTGGCCAGCACTGGCAGAATCGATGACGCATTGCTCATCGCGGCGACCTGTCGCAAGCTGGATCCCTATAACACGACCGTCGCGAATCTGGTGGTGCAACTTGAAAACATCAAGCAGGGCCGGGCGAGCACCGATCAGTTGCGCGATCAGTTGGGCCAGTTGGAGCAACGGTTCGCGGCTAATCCCACCAATTTGTCGAATGCGATTAACCTCTTTTACGCCTATTTCCAAACACAGCAGACGAACCAGGCCATTAACGTCCTGGATCAACTCACGACTCAACCGAGCGCGGACGTTAGCACGCTGGTGACGGTCGCGTCCGCTTACGCCCAGTTGGGCCATGCTGAAGGCTTGCTCAACGCGTTGCTGCGTCTGGTAAAATTGATGCCGGATAATCCCGAGGCATGGTACGATCTGGCGGGAATTCAAGCTACTCTGGGCAAAGCTCCGGACGCCATCCAATCCCTGACGCGTGCGTTGCAATTGAACAATGAGAGGCTGGCTCGGCAGCCGGAAGCCAAGGACTTGGTGTCAATTGCGGCCAAAGACGCAAGATTTTCGGGACTGCGCGGGCTTCCGGAGTTTCAGAGATTGCTTTCCGCAAAGCCGTAATTGTGCCGGCGTCACGTCTCACTGAAAAGTTATTTGCCGCCCAATTGATCGAGCGCCAGATTGAGCGTTAGGATGTTAACGCCATCAGCTCCCAGGACCCCAAAATCCGCTTTGTCGGTATTCTGGCGGATGAGATCTTGCACCTTTGAAGGGTCGATGTCCCGAACCTTCGCGACTCGCGGCGTTTGCAGTTCCGCATTCCGTAAACCGATATGAGGTTCGAGCCCGCTTTCCGGAGGCGCTCACGGCGTCGGCAGGAACTGCGTCCGTTTCCTTAAGCCCATTTTCTTTTCTGTATGCGTCGATCCAGTCTTTAATGGCATTATTTAATTTCTGTGAGGTCGGCCCCAAATTGCTGCTACCGGAGTTGGCGGCAGCATAGCCGTTGCCAGCGGCCGAGGGACGCGGATGAAAATATTTCTCGGCGGTGAATCCCTGGCCGAGCAACTTCGAGCCACGCACGGTTCCGTCCTTGTCCACGATCAAGCTCCCGTTGGCCTTGTCCGAGATATTCGGGTGTGCGGCCTACCATCAGGCCGGCGATGAAGACAGCGAAGCACGACAAACACGAGCATCCCGTAAAGCCCGGCGCCCACACCACCAATGACGATTTCGCCGAGTTGCATGTTGAACAGTGGGACGAAACCGCCCAGCGCAGTGAACGAGTCGTGCATCGAGTTGACCGCTCCGCACGAGGCATCAGTGGTGATAGTGGCGAACAAAGCGGAGTTGAAAATACCAAAGCGAACTTCCTTCCGTTCCATGTTGCCGTCGGCGGCGCTGACACCAAGTTGATGATGAATTGGATTCCCGGCCGCTTCGGCCCACCAACAGATCAGAACGCCCGCGAGAAACAGCGCCATCATTGCGCCCCATACGGACCAGCCGTGCGACTGATTCTTCGTCATACGTCCGAGGTAATAGGTCAGCCCACTGCCGATGGCGAAGATGGAGAGCATTTGCAGGAAGTTGGAAAGCGGGGTCGGATTTTCGAACGGATGCGCGGCGTTGGCGTTGGCGTAGCCGCCGCCGTTGGTGCCCCAGCATTTTGATCGCGACCTGCGAGGCCATCGGCCCCGGGACGATGGTTTGTTCCTCCATTTTTTTTGATCAACCATTCGCGGAAATCGGCCGTTGCAATTGCGCTGCGTCTCTATCCCGAAAGCCAACGGAAAACAAAGACCGCGGGCGCCAGCGAATACCTGCTCCGGGAATCGGCTTGAATTTCCTTAACGTTTGCGCAGAAAGATTTTTACACAGGCTGTTCGACGGTGAACAGCCTGTGAAAAACTTTTTAAACTTTTGGTTGCATTTCCTTTTGCCAGGCCAATCTTGCAACAGAAATAGCCGAGTAAGGAGGCCTCAATCCGCTGTCTTAGATTACGGATCATCGCAGCTCTACTTTTCTTTTTCGTGAAAAGTCGAATAAGATCGGTTGGTAAACCACGCGTGTTAAAGACGGCGGAAACGTTTGCCATTGTTGTTGTGTATGAAGACACGGCCACCCGTGACCGCGCTATCCGGATCTGCGATCACTTTGAAACAGAACTTGGCGGCGAGACGGTTTCAACTTTTCCTGGTGGAAATTCGATTATCTGGGCGATCCTTTCTTGTCGGTGGCGGCGACCGCTGCGGCGACTCAGGCCGACATGGTCATCGTCTCGGCGCATGCGGGCGGAAAACTGCCTTCCACTGTAGAGACCTGGATCGGAGATTGGACGGCGAAACGGAGCCCCAAACCCGGCGCGCTTGTCGGCTTGGTCGGCACGGTTGAAGATCCAATTCCCCGGCTCACCCCTTGGCACAACTATCTGAAAAATGTCGCGCAGCGAGTAGGAATGGATTATTTGCACCAGGAAATGGTAGCCCCTACAGGCGGGGAATACGAATCGATTGAAAACTTCGTAAAGCGAACCGAACAGAAGACTCCATTGATGGAGGAAATACTCCAACGCCAACATTCCATGCGGCATTGGGGCATCAACGAGTAAAAACGCTGGGGGCTGATTCTGCCGGCGTGCCGCC
>JBDTOW010000864.1:0-2759 GCA_039933075.1 Verrucomicrobiota bacterium
GGGGGTTGTCGGCGAAGACAACGCACAGATGGGGTGGCTCGGTCGTCGCGCCAGGGTTTTCTGGCCCTGGGCAGGCCAACCAGGGTATCGTCTTTGTCCGGTTCAAGGATGAACGGAAACGCAGCGTCCAGGAAATCCTGGACGGGCCGGCCGGATTGCGCACAAGGTTCTTCAACGAGGTCGAAGGGGCATTAGCCATTCCCCAGATTCCGAAAGCCATCGGCCGGGGCTTTGGCGCACCATTTCAGCTCGTGCTGGAGAACGAGGACCTCGACGCGCTGAATACCTACGCGACCAAATTGGCAAACGAACTTCGCAAAGCTGGATATTTATTGAATGTTCGCTCCTCGTTCGAGGTCAGCAAACCAGAACTGCGCTTGAACATCGATCGGAATCGAGCTGCCGCGCTGGGTGTTTCCATTGAAGACATCTCGCGCACATTGCAAATTCTCTTCGGCGGTTTGGATCTGAGCCGGATTAAATTAGGCGGAAAGGAGTACGACGTGATGGTTCAACTTGAGCGCGCGTCGCGTTTGACGCCCCAGGATTTAGATCGCCTCTATGTCCGCAACAACAACGGCGAACTGATCCAGTTGAGCAGCATCGTCACGCGCCAGACAGGTGCAGCTCCCAATACCATCGAACATTATTCCCGGCTCCGCAGCGCCACGATCTCGGGCAGTCCCTTGGGTATCCCCATGGGGACGGCGATGGAGCGCACCGAGGAATTGTTACGCACCAGTTTGCCACCGGGCTTCCTGTACGATTGGTCCGGAGAATCGAAGGACCTGAAAGATTCAGGACGCGAGGTCTGGTTCGTCTTGATCCTGGCGATTGTGATCGTCTACATGGTCCTGGCATCGCAGTTCGAAAGCCTGATCCATCCGTTAACCGTCATGTTGGCGTTACCGTTGGCAGGGATTGGCGCGTTCGGTTCACTCTGGTTGCTGAACTATGGCGGCAAGATCGGGATTCTGCCGCGCATTCCCGCAATGAACATCAATCTGTTCAGCCAAATCGGTCTCGTCCTGTTGGTTGGCTTGGTGACCAAGAATTCAATTCTTCTGGTCGAGTACGCAAACCAGCGGCGCGCCCAAGGAGTCGATGCCAGCGATGCGATGGTTCAGGCTGGATTAGTTCGCTTGCGCCCGATTTTAATGACCGCTTTTTCCACGATTGCGGGCATTCTCCCGATAGCCATTGGCTTCGGCGCCGGGGCGGAAAGCCGACGTCCGATGGGAGTTGCAGTAGTCGGCGGAATGTTGACGAGCACGTTTCTGACGCTTGTAATCATACCTGTCGTTTACACGTTATTCAGCGACTTGGCGGCCTGGTTACATCGCAAACCAGTCCCGGCAGTTGACGCACTTAAACCTCCCTCTCAAAGTGTGATACCGGTTCCTTCTGAAAATCAGTAGACGTTTCCCGCATCTTCGGTGGGGTGGCTAATCAAGCCGGAATGGCGCAAGTTGCAACGTGGCAACTGCGGACGGCGCAACAGTAAGGCAGCCCACTAGACCCAATTTTGATAATTGGAGAGGTCTACGCTTGGTAAATGGTAAATGCGGAGGTTGGAGCCCAACAACCGTTTACTCAGAGTGATCAGACTGGATTGCGTTTCGCCGCTTCGATCAACTCCCAGAATTTTGGATTATCCTGCAACACTTCATCTTCACCTAAAGGCAACCTGGACCGAAACAAAAAGTCCTTGATAGTGTTCCGATTAAGGATTCGATGCACGACAACACCCAGCTCGTGACGTTCGAAATAAAGCCGGTAATCCCCTAATCGGAACCTGTGCAACGTCTTGCCCTTTCGCTCCAGTTTGCCAAAGCGTGATAGATCAGAGTTGATTATTTCGTGTGGCAGACCGCGGAACTCTCCCAAAATCTGGAGTTGAAATTCCTTTGGCATCTTTCCCAGCTCCGCGGCACTGGTTGGATTGAAGATTATCTGAAACGGTCGCATTGAGTTGAGATCGCCCCACTCTCTCCGAACACCGCTTTCCGGTGCCATTTGAAGCGATTGGTAGCGCGTACGGGAATCGCACCCGTCTTTCAGCCTTGAGAGGGCCGTGTCCTAACTGATAGACGAACGCGCCAACGCAATCAATCCGCTAGCACGATTAGCAAGCAAAAGAATACGAAATATTCCGATCAATTCAACAAAAAAAAGCCGCCCTCGAGGGCGGCTTATTTGAGAAGCACAAGAGTCAGGCTATTTCCGGCGGCGGAGCAACATAGCGAGGCCACCCAAAGCGCCCAAAGCCAAGATAGATGGCTCGGGGACAATGGGCGATATCGCGAAGCTGGCGAGGCCTGTCAGCGTCGCAGGTACATCCGGCGCCGCAGTGGGCTTGAGTGTCAAGGTCGCCGAGGAGCCGAAACCACCACCGAGTGCTTGGGCAGCCTCATAGGTTGCACCAGCAGCCGTCGCCCAAGCTCGAACCTGAACAAACGCGTTGCCGGTAGCGTCAACGGTAGAGATAGTCCGCGCTTCTGCCGTCCAGTAGCCAGCAGCAGTTCCAGTACGGAACGGCAATGCGGCACCGACGGGAGCCAGACTGTTTGCAGATGCGCCCGCATAAAGCTGAGCCATATATCCAGGTCCAGAAGCCCTTGCACCGGACAATGTGTCGACGAACACGGGAGCGTCATAGCTGCCGACGACTCGCGCTGCGAAGTTGACCTGTCCCTGAGCAAATGCACCGACTGCAACCAGCAAGCTGCTCAGTATCATTAACGCTTTTTTCATAGTTC
>JBDTOW010000865.1:0-2755 GCA_039933075.1 Verrucomicrobiota bacterium
ATGATCGCGCGCAAGCTCTCGCTTAACGCAAATTCCCCCATTGCCTCCGCCTGGCGGATGCGCTCACGATAATGACTCACCGTTTCCCGTTCGTTTTCCAGGTCTGCGCGCAGCATTACGACGGGGTCATCTGAAGTTTTAACGGGCTTGGGCATTACTCCCGGCATGCCGCCAAGATAATCGATTTGTTTGGCAATTTTTATGGCATGCGCGAGCTCTTCGCCAGCATGCTGTTCCAATTCCCGTGCGATGTCCGTGTACTCGGCGCCTTTTATCACCTGGCTGTACACCGTGTACGCAATAATCGCCTGGTATTCCCGCGCCAGATCCTCGTTAAGCAGTTCGATCATTTGTTCGCGAGTGATATTCAATCCTGTTGTCGTGTTTTCTTTTGCCATAATAAACTTAAAATTACCTCAGAAGCACGCATCAAGAAAAGGCCATACTTGCTTAAATTAAATGACCAAGTTTGGCCGAATGCATCCTTTTCTCGCAGCGACTCGAGACAAACAAAAGTTTCCGCTTGCATCTCCTACAAGTGTAGGATAGATATTCCTACAACTGTAGGAACTCAATTGGAGCGGAACGCGCGCGCAGTCAATCAGCCGGCAGGTATCGAGGAAAGATAGCCCGCGTGAGTTCCCGGCGGTGGATAGTTTATGCCCGAGCGAGCGAAGAGAGTGCGGAGAGTATTCCGGCGAGCGGCCAACGATCCTCCGCAGATTTCGGACGCGGAATTGGTCGTCATGAAAGTGGTGTGGAACCACGCGCCCATCACGACCAACCACGTGGTCGACGCGCTGGAAAACGAAATTCACTGGAAGCCGAAGACCGTTCACACTCTGCTGAATCGACTGGTCCGAAAGGGCGCACTGTCGTTCGAGAAACAGGGGCGCGAATATCTGTTCCGGCCGCTGGTTGACGCCCGGGACTACATGCATGCGGCGAGTCGTTCGTTTCTCCGCCGCTTCTTTGACGGCGAGATCGCACCGTTCCTTTCCTGCTTTCTGGAAAGGGAAAAGCTGACTCGCAAGGAGATCGAAGAACTCAGGCGAATCCTGGAGGAGAAACATTCATGAATCTTCCGCCGATCAATCAAATGCTTGAAGTTTTCTTCGCGTGGACCTGGAAGACTTCGTTGCAGGCGAGCGTTTTGGCCGCACTGGTTTGGATGATTCAGTTTGCGCTGGGCAAATGGCTCAGGCCCCGGTGGCGGTACGCGCTGGGGCTTTTGGTTTTGCTGCGATTGGTTTTGCCGGCTGTTCCCGCCAGCAATTTCAGCGTCTTTAATCTCGGAAGAGAGTTGGCCACGCCGTCGGAGATCGTCATTGCGCCTGACCCGCTGCCAAAACAAAACGCTGCTCGTCCAATGTTATCTGACATCGACTCCATTGTTCTTCCCGGCGAAACGAAGGGAAGCAGGGCAATGCCAGGCTGGGGTGGGGCGTTCAAAGGTGTTTGGCTTTTCGGCTTCGCCGGTCTTCTGGCCGTCTCCATGTGGCGGCATCGAAAACTTTCCCGATGGGCTGAGGCGCAACCACCGGTGGCCGACGCCCGAGTCATGGGGCTGCTGCAGAGCTGCAAGGCAAGCTTGAACGTGACTTGCGAAATCAAGGTCGTCACCACGACGCTCCTCACCACTCCTGCGGTATTCCGATTCCGCAAACCTTTTTTGCTTCTGCCGATCGGTATGCTCGGGCGATTGGACGACCGCGAACTGAAGATGATCTTCCTGCATGAACTCGTTCACATCCTCCATGGCGACATCCTGCTGAACTGGGCCGCGATCATTGTCCGGTCGTTGCACTGGTTCAATCCATTGGTCTGGGCCGCGGTGAGACGGCTGCGGGCCGACCAGGAATTGGTTTGTGACGCCAGGGTCGTTTGCCTTCTGGCCGCTGATGAGCGGCGGCTGTATGGCAACACTCTGATCAAATTGCTCGACGATTTTTCGGAGGCCGGACTTTGCCCCATCCTGGTTCCTGTCATCAACAGCAAACAAGAAATCAAAAGGAGAATAACCATGATCGCGAAATTCAGACCAACAACGCGTGCGGCCTTGCTCTGCTTCATGGCGTTCCTCGTGGCACTCGGTTGCTTCACATTCACTCGCGCCGCAGACAAAAGCGATGCGACGCCCAAGTCCGAACCGGCAAAGAAGCCTTTGAGTCGCGAAGAAGCCTTGCAGCAGGATCGTCAACAGACCGCGGACAACATCGAGAATCTGTTGCAACAAGAGCTGAAAGTTTTTGACAAGAAAGTGGAGACTCTTAACAAAGATCTCAGCACTTTGCAGGATGAACTTCGAATCCCTCCAGAAATCATCGACGGGGAAACGGGCTGGTTAGGCGATCCAGTCAGTTTGCACAAACTCGAAGAGGCACGACTGGAAGCCCGCTCCACGGAGATTCGAATCAAAGCAATGTTCAGCCAGCTTAATGGGTTGCCACGGGAACAATTGGCGAAAGTCCTGCCAACCGTGTCGCCGGACGTTGTCCTCGCGGAACTTCTTTCTCATAAAGCACAGGCTGAGCAACAGTTAGCTTCACTGTCCAGTAAACTGACGCGTGAAAACCTGGAAGTGAAACAAGTTGACGCGCTACTGACAAAGATCGACGAGCAGATAAAAGATCGAGTCGAAGGGATTATGGCGGGCTTCCGGATACAAGCCGAGTCAGCGAAGACTCACGGTGCGCAGTTGGAGAAAGAGCTAAACACAATCAGAGCAAATGACCTGGAGAAGAACAACCGGTTC
>JBDTOW010000866.1:0-2747 GCA_039933075.1 Verrucomicrobiota bacterium
CCTCAATTGCCTTGCCCAACAATGGCCCGCTAGCGACCAGCACCACGTCGTTGCCTTGCTGCAACACCTGCGCGGTGCCCCATTCATAACTGGCCTTCTCCACCCAATAAACCGGATAATTCTCGCGCCCCACAAAGAAAATGTAGGACTCGCCGGATTCCCCTTTCTTCCGCGCGTCCGCGTAACGTTTTATCGCCTGATACATGAAAGCTTCGGCCTCGTCCGAACACGCAGGGGCGATGACTTCAGTATGCGGAATCGCGCACGTCGCGGCGAGATAGGTTGTGGCCTGGTGGGACGCCCCGTCCGCAGCATCCTGAAACCCCACGTGGGAAAAGATCGCGATCACAGGCGCCTGGGAGAGCGCAGCCATGGTCAACGGCAGGTTGCCCTTGGTAATGCCGAACTGCCCAAAGGTGTCGACGATGGGAACAAAACCGACCTTCGCAAAACCCGCGCCCGTGCTGATCATGTTCGCTTCGGCGATGCCCACCTCGATGAACCGGTCGGGAAAACTCTTCTGAAAAAGACTGATGCCAGTCGAACCCTCCACATCCGCCGAGATCGAGTAAACGGGGTAACCTTCCTGCGCTGCCTTCACGGCCGCCTTGGCCAGGCCGGTTTGGATTTTGTCCTTCTTGACCGCCGGTGCCGTTACCGGTTTTTGCGCCGCTTTTTGCCTGGCCTCCTGTTCCTCCCACTGCTGCCGCAGTTTCCGCGACCATTCGCTGAACTCGTCCGGAACCTGGCCGCCGTAAACCTCCGCAACGAACTCGATGATTTTTTCGCCGCTGGTCAGCGGAAAGCCATGTCCGCCCGAAGCACTCTCCATCGTCGATTTAACACCGAAGCCTTTGATCGTTTTAACGATCAGACAAACTGGCTTACTGGAATTCAGCTTCGCCTGATTGATGCCTTCTTCAACCGCCGGGAAAACCTTTTGAATATCGTTGCCCTCTTGCACACGAATGACGTGCCAGCCCAGCGCCTCCATGGCGGCGAAGGTGGGCTGCATGCTGAAGGCATCTTTCGTGATTCGGCCGGAAAGTTTTGTGTCATTATCCGACACGACCAGCACAAACGGATTGATCCGGCCCTTTGCCGCCAATCCGGGGATAGCGGCGAATGCTTCCTTGGCTTCACCTTCCATCGAGCCGCCGTCCGAGATCGTGCAAATGGTGACGCGATCATTCTTCGCCACCTTGTCAGCGATGGCGAGCCCCTGGGCCTGCGGCAAAGCGGAGCCGAGCGGACCATTGCTGAGAAGAACGCCTTCCGGATTCAGATGCGATTCGCCATGACCGGTAAGCTTGCTTTTGATGCTGCGAAACGCTTTCAAGTCCTCAAACGTCATGCCGTCGAACCCGTAGTTCGCGCGAAGAGCGTAGATTCCGTTTTCGGTATGACCGGCATCATTGACGAAATTATAGGCCTCATACCAGGGGCGATCCTGGGTCGAAAACAGGATTCCGTGGATGGCAGACATGATCTCGGCAAAAGCAGCAGGGCCACCCCAATGACAGGCGGCTCCGCCGTTTACTGCGTGCACGTCCATCAACGCCACCAGCGCGCGTGTGGCCCGCGGGTCGCCAAGAACAACGGGCTGGCCTTGGGAGTTTTTAACTTTGACGGAATATTTCGGCTCTTGTTTGGGCGTGTCGGCCAACCTCGACTTCAGTTTGAAAGGGGCCAACGGGGGCGCCTCGAGCGGTTTAACAACGGATTTATCCTCGGCCATATTCTTGTCGGTTCAGTTTTTGGAAGTGCTGGTTTTCAAATCAAGAAGGCAACTGTAAAAGCCGGAAGCGAAAAGGAAAAGCCGGAATTTTGACAGCCGGAATTTCGCTCCGGCTACAGTTGGGCTAAAACGTAAATCCGAGAGCGAGCGCGGCAAGAGATTTTCGGCGCAAGAAAGCGCACGCGACGAACCCCTCTCGAAATGGAGGAGCGTGAGCGACCAACGGAGCCTGACCGACAAAGCCCGGTTCTCTATCAGCGGGGGCCACGCCGGGCAGGCGAATCAGCGGGACTGTTGCGGAAAGAGCATCTCAAGAGGCAATTAAGACTCGGGTGATTGACTCAAGCAAGAGGTGAAATTCAAATGGCTTCGCCAACACGACCCCTTTTACCTTGCTAATGAACGCCCGCCACTTCGGATCACTTGGATAACCCGTCATGAAAATAAACTTCTTACAAAGCTGCGGCTTCGTGCGCTCAACGGCGGTGTAGAACATATCGCCCGGCAAATTGGGCATCATCAGGTCGCAAAGAATGACATCGAAATCCGCGGCCATGATTTTTTTCAATCCTTCCACGCCATCCTTCGCGGTGGTGACGTGAAACGAGCGGGATTCAAGGTAATCCTTCAAAACCGCGGCGACCTGGCTTTCATCGTCCAAAAGCAGGATTGTTCTCTGGCCCACCGCCGCGTCCTCCTCAGGGATTTCATAGACTTTGGGTTCAGCTTCGGGTGAAAAGCCGACGTTTTGTTTTCGATTTAACTCATCGAGAGATCTTTGATTCGTCATAAGATGCCGTTTAACAAACAACTATCGGCGCGTTGCCAGACAAAATTAAATCTCATCGTTAGCCTTGCCGCGGAGGAAGTTGGTGCGCGTAACCGGGTTTGAACCCGATTTCAGTCATTCGTCAGCTTTCGTAAATGGTTGACAGCATCGACGCCGCCGCGCTCCACGCTCCCTGCGGCCCGAGAAACGGTTTCTCTTCTCCGCTGTTCGGACCATCCA
>JBDTOW010000867.1:0-2741 GCA_039933075.1 Verrucomicrobiota bacterium
TAATCAGCGCAAATTGGCGGCCCTGATCGCGCCAGGGTCGGAGATCGTCACAGGTCACGACCAGCGTTACCTTCCGTCCGTCCATGATCGTGTGACCCTTGGATAAACCGCCCAAAAATTCCATCCACCAGCGGGTCTGCTGTGGATCCAAGCCGCGCAGTGGATTGTCGAGCAACAATACATCCGGTTTCAACACGATCGCCCGGGCCAGCGCCGCGCGTTGTCGCATGCCGCGGTTGAGCCGGCTGGGCGTCTGCTGCGCCAGCGGCAAAAGCTCCAGCATATCCAGCACCGCAGCGATTCGGTCTTCCGCTTCGTGCGATGGGCAATTGCGATGATAAGCAACAGGCAAGGCCAGGTTCTGCGCGACCGTCAAGTGATTGAAAAGCCGGCCCCCATCCTCGAACACAAGGCCCACGCGCAGGCGGAGCGAAAGCATTTCTTCCTCGCTCAGCCGCTCAATCTCCCGTCCAAACAAAAGGCAATTCCCGGCGAGAGGCCGCAACAATCCGGCTGCCGTCGCCAGTAAACGGCTCTTTCCCGATCCGGGAAGCGCGCCGACAATCCAGTATTCGCCGAGAGCGACGCGCCAGTTCACGTCCTCCACCGCGGCTCTTTCCGGCACATCCCCGGCGGCCACTGCCACATTGGTCATTTCGATGATCACACCGGCATCCCTGTGTTCTTCCCGAGTCGCCTTCATTATATGACCAGATAAACAACGATGAACAATGCATCCAGCAGCACGCAGGCGACCACGCTGTTGACGACGGCCCGGGTAGTGACGCTGGAAACTTCTTCGAGACGCAGGGCTCTGGCCAATCCCTGATACGAGGAAACAATCGCGATGATAATGCCAAAACAACCCGTTTTCAATCCCAGGAGAACGAAATCCTGCCAGGTCAATGCCAAGGCGAGTTGCCGAAAATAATCCGACGGTCGCAAGGGGATATCATTGAGGAAAGCAAACAAGTATCCGCTAAGTAGCGCGCCCAAAATCAAATACACGGTCAACGAAAAAATGGAGAGCGCCAGACCAACCACCCGCGGCAGGACCAAATAATGGATGGGGTCGATGCCAAGGGCTTCCAGCGCTTCCACCTCCCCCGTGGCGCGGGCTGTGCCCAGTTCGACGACGGTAGCGGTGCCAATGCGCGCCAATACCAGCAGCGCGGCCACGAGCGGCCCCAGTTCGCGCACGACGACCGTGACCATGATCGTGCCGGTAAAATGCTCAGCGCCCACCCGGCTGAGCAGCGAAACCGTTTGGCCGATGACGACGAAACCCAAGGCGAAAGCCAGGAAGCTGATCATGGGCATCAGCCGCAACCCTGATCGATAAATCTGGTGCCGAATCAACGGATGAATGACGTGGGAAGCCACATTGAACTTAGTAACGGCAACTCCCATGGTGATTAACGTAAACGCGCCCACGCCGCGGACGGTTCGCGTTATTTCAAGGAGACGATAACCAATTGCACGAAAGAATTCGCGCGGCAAATCATCTTCGTCGAGCGTCGATTTCTCGACGGCTGGAACAGGAAGGGCTGAATCGTTTTCCATAAGAGGAAGTTATGGGTTTTACCCCGCATGGTCAAAGTGGTTTTTCCGAATCCTAACTACCTCATTATCGCGAGCGAAAATTCCGTTGAAGGGAATGATATCCGGTCGTTGCCTTGTTTTTGCTTGGCGCGCTGATAACAGGGCGGGATTCGAGCGGGGAGAATTGATCGCTGCGAGACGGCCGTTACCAGGCTTCCAGTTCAACTTGCAGACGTTCCAAAGGTAGTCCGACGACGTTGGAAAACGAACCCGAATACTCCTCGATGATCATATCCCCTTTTTCCTGGATGGCGTAGGCTCCGGCTTTGTCGAGTGGATCAATCAGAGAGAGATACCGGCGGATTGCCTCTCGGGTCAACGGCTGGAAGGTCACACTGGTGCTCTCCGCAAAAACTTTTTGCCGGTGTTCGCGCAGATGAACCAGGCAAACGGCGGTGACCACCTCGTGCGTCCTGCCCTGAAGTTCCTCCAGCATGCGTTCAGCGACTGCCAAATCGGTTGGCTTTCCCAAGACACGGTGTCCCAAACAAACGGTCGTGTCCGCTCCAATTACAAGGTAATCGGCATATTTTTTTGACACCGCGCGAGCCTTGCGATACGCGTTGACACGAACGATCTCGTGGGGGCTCAGATGTTCTCCGGCGATCTCATCGATCCGGCCGACCACCACGTGAAAATCGATTCCCATTCGTCCGAGCAATTCCAATCTTCGAGGTGAAGCAGAAGCAAGGATCAGTTTCGGAATATCCATTTGTCTTTGGCGGGAGCCGGCACTTGCTCAAAGCGGGCGCGTTCGAAACTTTGACAGGAAACTTTTCGATTCGAGCGGCCGGGTATGACGCTCTGCCTTCATGCAATCAAACTCGCAGGATCGAGCGCGATTTGGAATTGAATTACCTTCCGGCTGAAAGCCCCGTCGTCCAGCACCGGCGTCGCGTCGTTAATCGAAATTTCGCGATCCAATTCAATCCACGATTTGCAACCGCCGTAGCCGGGCCGCATCGGCAGTTCGATTTTCTGCGGCAGGCGGAACACGCGGACCGCCAGCACGTTTATGTTTTTGCTTTTGCCCCAGTCGAACCGTTGCGCGATGACCTCGTCCCGCCAGATGTGCTGGCCGCGCAGACGTTCCACCATACTCAACGAGTCCAGCTTGTGGCAGGCGACAACAGTCGCAA
>JBDTOW010000868.1:0-2740 GCA_039933075.1 Verrucomicrobiota bacterium
ATTAACTTTCGCATCGATGCTTCGACCAATCTGATTCGCTGGGATTTTCTAACGACCCTTCGAAGCGCCGGATCGATACAGCATACTGATTCCGCCGCGCCATTCCTCGTGTCACGATTTTATCGCGCCGTGCAAGTGCCGGAGACAAACGCCGTAACCGGCGATCACCTGGCTACCGACGCAGGCGACATCCTCATCCATCCGATCAACCATGCGACTTTCATTATGGTTTGGAATGGAAAAACGATTTACAGCGACCCGGTCGGTGGCGCCGCACGTTTTCAAGGTCTGCCGCGCGCCGATTTGATCCTGGTGACTCACACGCATAGCGATCACTTTGACGCGCCCACGATTAATGCCGTGAGAGCAACCAATGCGGTCATCATCGCTCCGGCGGCCGTTTTTCAAAGCCTGTCGGCTACCCTTAAGAACATAACTGGCACACTTGCCAACGGCGACACAACCAACCTTCTGGGCATCTCTATCGAAGCTGTCCCCATGTACAATTTGACTTCCAGCTTCCATTTGAAAGGCGCTGGCAACGGGTACGTGCTGGCGATCGGGGGCAGACGCATCTATATCAGCGGCGATACCGAGGACATTGACGAAATGCGTGCGCTTCGCGGGATTGATGTCGCGTTCGTTTGCATGAATCTTCCGTTTACAATGCCAGTGGACAAAGCGGCGAATGCCGTGCGCGAATTCAGGCCTGGAGTGGTTTATCCATACCACTTTCAAGGCAGTGACGTAAACAAATTCAAGCAACTCGTTGGCACGAATCTGGCCATCGAAGTCCGCCTTCGCAAATGGTACTAACCCTTGTCCGTCTGGATTAGAGCCGGCTTCAGAATCCAAACCAACCACTCGGCCGCACGAAGTCAATCCGCCATTGCTTTAGCCCGCGCGAAAGGAAATCCGCGCAATGAGATCCCGCCCGAAGCTGTGCTGTAAACGTTCGAGAATCTCATGGCGACGATAACGCACAATTTCATTGAGCCAGACGCTGCTGTCGACGGTGACAACCAGGGTACTGTTGCGGAGCAGTCCGGTGGGTTGGGCGTGAGCAGTGATGGTGGGGTCGATTAGATGGTTCCAGACCTTGAGAATGGCTCTCTCCGAGAGCCGACGTTCCAGGCCCAAATCTTTCAACACATGTGGCATTATGCCGCCGGTAGCCTTCGCGACCGCACGACGGTTCTGCTCCAGGCTGGTGAGATTAATCCCGCGCCAGGAGGCTAAAATGCTTTCGCGGGCGGAAGGGCGCTGCCGGTCACGGGCAGCAACGCGTTTCGAAGAACGGTTTATCATGGGTCAGCTATTCAGTCCTCAACTTGGGATTCAGCCCGTTAGAAAACTAAGGGCCGGTTCAGGAGACGAAAGAATTATCACACCATTACGAAGAGGCCGGAACTCTGGCCGAATGTTCGTCGAGCACGAGGATTCCGTGCGGGGGCAGATCGTAATTGCCGGTGAAAGTATTGCCGGTCAGGAAATCGTGCATGGGTTTGTAAAACTGGATTCGCACCGGGGAACTCTGGTGATTAAGGAGAAAATAAATCTTCATATCATCCTTCTGCCGCAGACTGACCTCAACGGTGTCGGGAACTTTAAGGAGCGGGAAAAAATTACACAACTGGCGCAGCCAAGCCACCAGGTCATAGTAAAAATACTGGTGACTCATCGTGCCGATGTAAATCGCCTTGCCCAGGCCGTAGGTGTTCATGGTCATCGCGGGTTGATTGGCGTAAAAGTCCTTCGCGTAAACGGCCAGCACCTGGCATTCTTTGGGCTCGATCACGTCGCACCAGAGCCGCGCCGGATGAAGGTGGCTGGTGGGAAAGTGCCCCTTCATCGTCAGGTGGTTTTCCTCTCCGGGCGGCAGTGGGTCGAATTCCACAACTTCCATTCCGAAGAGATCGGTCAGGTCCCCTGGGAAACCGGTGTCATGGACAATATGATGCTCGTTCACCAGACTCGTACAAAAGGTGCTGACCAGCGTCCCGCCGTTTTGGACATACAGTTTGAGCAGATCTGCCTCGCCGCCGGCCAGAACCTGGAGCGAAGGCGCGAAGACGAGTTTGTATTTGGAAAGGTCCTCGTTCGGGCGGGCAAATTCGACCGCGATATTGCGGTCATGGAGCGCGCTGTAAAAAAGCAGAACGTGGTCTCGAAGTTTGAAATACTTGTTCGGTTGCTTGGGAAGTTTTTGTGTCCACATGTTTTCGTGGCTGATCAGGATACAGGCCTCAGCCACAACTTTGGTTTCCTTCAAGACGGGCGCGAGCAGTTTGATCTCGTCCCCGATCTGGCTGATCTCCCGGTACACTCGATTGTCGCCGCGACCGGTATGGGTGAGCACACCTCCGTAGAATATCTCCGAGCCGATCCGCGGTTGGCGCCAGAAAAAGTAAAAGACACCATCCGCGCCGCGAGAGATCAGTTGGTAGGTGAAAAGCCGAACCACCCCGGGACGCACCAAGGAATTAACTTCCTGCCAGTCCACGTTTCCCGCCTTTGCTTCGATCACCCAGAAAGCTGCATCGCCGCCGCCTGGTATTTTGACATTGGTTTTCTTCAACGACCTTATCATGTCGATGTCCATGGCGTTTTCCGACGACTTGGACTTGATGGTGGCGTAGCTGTCCAGGGCGACGAAGTCCAGGACTTCGGCGACGTCAAAATGATCGAAGTGCCGGCTGAGAGCGCGGACAAACTGGAGGAGATGGTGGAACGCGTGCGC
>JBDTOW010000869.1:0-2722 GCA_039933075.1 Verrucomicrobiota bacterium
GATGGCCAGCAGAACGCCGAGGAATCCGAACAACACGCCTAGCAACACCAGCGCCAGCACCGTCAAACCCGGCGGCAGCGAGACGGTGTAGCGTTGCACCAGCGGTACGATGACGTGGCCTTCGATGACGCTGTTCACCAGCAGATAAAGCAACACGACATAAAGGGCGTGCCAGGGATCGATCAGGAAGGCGAGCAGGAGGGCTGGGATCGCTGAAACCAAGGCGCCGATGATGGGAACGAAATCAAACAGGCCCGCTAACAGGCCCAGCGCAATCGGCAGCGGAATGCCGATCAGCTTCAATCCCACGCCAATCAGGATGCCGACCACGACCATGGAAAAAAGCTGACCCAGTAACCAGTTGCGGAGCGTCGCGCCAATTTCATCAAGGATCTCACGGACGCGAGCGCGCTTTGGGATTGGAAACAGATGGACGAGTCCTCCGATATACATTTGCGGCGCCGCAGCCAGATATAAACCGAGAAACAAGACCAGACCGAGGCCGGTCACCACTTCGAGGCCGCCGGAAAAAAATCCGCCGATCTGCGACAGGAGTTTTTCGCCGCCCTTACCCCAATCGGAAAGAGCGGGTAGTTTTTCGTCCAGGTAACGGACCCACCCCAGCCCCTGGAGCCGCTGGCGGAACTTGTCCACGGCCTGGGGCAGTTCGGTGGCCAGTTGATTAAATTGCTCCGCAGCATCCGGCGCGACCAGCCAGCCCACCAGCGCGCCCAGGGCAAGTAGTCCCACTACGACGACCACGAGCGCCCAGATCGGCGACAAGGGCGTTCGGCTGCCGACCCAATTCGCCAAACCGCGCAAGAAGATGGCCAGCAGGATTCCCGCGAAGACGATCAGCCAGACATGCAGCGAAAACCAGATCAGCAACCACAGCAGCGCCGTGGCCGTCACCACGCCCGTGACCGTCAGCAGACGCTTGACGAACTGGCCGTACGAAAGTGCTGGGGCCGCTCGTTCTTTTTCGGTGGGTTCATCAGTCATAATTAATTCCTCCCTGGAGTGACAAAGAAAAACGCCAGGCCGAACAATACATACAACGCAATCAGGAGCAGCCCTTCGAACCAGGTCGTCTGTCCGTCTTGCGCAATGGCGTTGACTGCGAAGGCAACGGTTGCAATGGCAATCAATTCCAACGGATTGGCGAAGACGAGGTCCATCGGATGACCAATAAAAAAGGAAATCAGCACCAGCAGCGGCGCGACCAGCAACGCCACTTGAATCGTCGAACCGACCGTGATGCTCATCGCCATGCCCATTTGATTTTTGCGCGCGAAGTAAACCGCCGCCGCGTATTCCGCCGCGTTACCCACCACGGCCAGCACCGTGATGCCGAGAAAAAACGGCGAGAGCGAGAGCCGCGTGGCTGTCTGCTCTAGCGCGCCCGAGACCAGTTCCGCTTCTGCCGCGATGGCTGCTGTTCCCAACGCCAGTACGCCGATGGATTTCCAAAGCGACCAGCTTGCCGGCACGTTCGATTCCTCAAACGCGAACACATCGCGATGGGTAATGAGCGTATAAACCAGGTTCGCCGCATAGACCAGGATGAGCACCACCGAAACGCACAGGCTTAGTCGTTCATCGAGTTTCCTGGGATCGGGTGTGGCGAATATACCGCGCTCGGTGTAATCGAACAGTGCCGGCAACAGCAATGCGACCATCGAAAGAATCAACAAGCTTGAAAGCAGCCCTGCTCGTTCGCGTTTGAACGTCTGATGATCCCGTTTCCAACTGCCAACCAGAATCGCCAGCCCCAAACCTAGCAGACTATTTCCGATGATTGATCCTGTGATCTGCGCCTTGACGACTTCGGTTTTTCCTGCAAGCAGCACGAAGATGGCGAGAATCAACTCGGCCATGTTGCCGAAAGTCACATTGAGCAATCCCCCGATGGCGGACCCGGCGCGATGTGCCAATTGCTCCGTGGCCTGCCGGATCAAATTCGCCAGGGGAACAATGGCGGCAATTGCCGTCGCAAAAATCCATAAAGGCCCGGCGTGAAACCCATAAGCCAGCGCCAGCGAAACGGGGACGAGCAGAAGCATCAGATTGATGAAACTCATGGCGTTTTCAAATTCACATTCGCTTGGAACATGCTGTGCGCACGGGGACGCCTCGCCATCTGATAAATGAGAGATTCGCTAACGACAGCGGCACTTCTTCCTTGGCGGGCGAGTTGCACCGCGGCAAAAAAGGTTTCAAGCATTCGCTCTCCTGCTTTTTGGGCCTGACCGACCCGCACAAAAAAGTCCTCGCCGTCGCGCCGGCGAAAGGTGAATCGCACGTTGCATATGGAGCCAAAGAATTTTGAGTTTGTTCATGGCTCAGATTTCATTGTCATCGGTCAGATCGGCCTTCGCGGGGCGAGCGCGGGTCGCGGCGCCCAGGAGATTCTCTCCCTGGTCCACCGGTTTGGCCTGAAGGGCCTGTTCCTCAAGAATGCCGGCCTCGTTGGACAACCCCGCTTCCGCCTTGGTGGACACCGCGTCCAATCCTTCCGGGCGCGGTGCGTCGCCAGCGTCCTTCGTCGGCTCCTGCTTCGCGTCGAGCATCGTGACGGGGATGCCGCGCGGGAACACGATTTCTCGTGCCTCGTCCGGCATGCTGATGCCGTGTTGCTGAAAAGCGCGTTTCACGAGCCGGATTACCGAAGACCGCACCTTGAGCCAACTGTGTTCATGGCCATTGATCCAAAAGTAGATTC
>JBDTOW010000870.1:0-2722 GCA_039933075.1 Verrucomicrobiota bacterium
ACATATCATGCTTACAATAATATACTTATAGAAAATCCACGTAGGAACTTCCGTTCTATTTCCGAAGCTTTGGCCAAGGTTCGTTGTTCCGCGGGAAGATGTTTCGCGGTGTGCTGTGGAAAGATGTGGTAAAGCAGGAGGTAGATCACCACGCCAGTGATTGAGACGTACATCCAAACAGGCCAGGTCCAGCGGGCAATTTTCTTGTGCAATTCGAAGCGTTCTTTAATTGCGCGATGCAATGTCACGAGCACCATCGGGACGATCGCAACGGCGAGGATGGTATGTGAGATCAGGATCGCCAGATAGATTGGTCGAAACCACTGCGGGTTTCTGAACTCAGTTCGTCCAGCGTGGTAGTGGTAGATCAGGTAGCAGGTCAGAAAGAGGACCGAAGTGACAAAGGCAGCCACCATGCAATTACGGTGCGCTTCCTTTTTGTTTTTTCGAATAAAGACGTAACCGGCCGTTAATAAAATCGCGCTCGTTCCATTCAAAAAAGCATTGACCGCCGGCAAATCAGACAGACTCATCGTGTTCGTTCGTTGAGCAGAGTTGTGACTGCCGCGAGAATACGCTGCTTTGATTGGGATTCAGTGGTTTCATAAATGCCGCGGACTCGCCCCTGGGTGTCGATCAAAGTTATCGCGGTACTGTGAACGAAGAGGTCTTCAGGAGTCTCCCGGAAATCCGGCTCCTTCTCCACCAGGACGAGTTTCAGATTGCCCACTGCCAGGCGGTGAATCTGCCTTTTGTCCCCGGTCAGGAACGACCATTGTTGGAAATCGGTCTTGAATCGCTTGCCATACATTTCCAGGATTGACGGCGTGTCGAAATCCGGATCGGTAGTGAGTGAGACGAGTTTGACCGGGCTCTTCGCCGGCAGCGCAGCTTGCAGTTCGCTCATCAGTTTCGTCATTTTGGAACAGGGCCCGGGGCAGCGCGTGAAAATAATATCCGCGAGCCAGAGGTGGCCGCGGAACGTTGCAAGCGACACGGCCTGTCCAAACTGGTTGGTGAGGGTGAAATCAACAACCTGGCCATACACCGGCAGAGGATGGGCGGCACCCTTGCCGGCTGGGCTCAGATTATTCCAAAGAAAAGCGCCGCTGATTCCGGCGATAATCAGGAGAAGCCCTCCCCAGACCAGACAGCGGGTAATCCGCGAATTAGAACTCATCGATTAACCTCAATCCGCCTTCCGCTTGCCACGAAAGAACGCCAGGAAAACAATGTGGCAGGATTTGAAAAGGATCTTTCTCGCCTGGGTGAGCGAGAAGTTATCCGGGAAAATTCAATTCAATTATTCAAAACCGCCGCCGGAGGGGGCTTTCGACTGTTCGGCCTGCCATTTGTCGAATTTTTCCTGGCTTTCCACCGTCAGCATACCGAGCGACATATTATAATGACCCGCCCCGCAGAGCTGCGCGCAATTAATCTGATACCTGCCTTCCTTCAGCGGCTTAAACCAAAGGGGAATCTGCATTCCGGGAATTGCGTCCTGGCAAACTCGCAGCGCAATAACTTTGAACGAGTGAATGACATCCTTGGAAGTAAGATGTATGATCACTGCTTTATTTACCGGGACGTGCATCTCGTTCAAAGTTTGGATGTCGTCTTTCGAATGAGGATCACTCTTATCCACGCCCAGTGGGTTTTCCGGCGTAAGCAGACTCATGTCCTGTCTTCCGAAGATGCCATCCTTGCCGGGGTACCGCATGTTCCAACCGAACTGTTGCGCAATCACACGGATCGTCGTTGCGTCGTTTTCGTTGGGAAACCTGTCGACCGCCTTGGCCCAAAGAGGAACGGCGAAGCCAATCAACAATATGCCCTCGGCCAGCGCAACGCCGCCTTCGATGTAATTTGAGGCATGACTCTTGACCCCCACGTAGTCCGCGGTTGGGTTACGCGATTTCCGGAAGCGGATCAGGACGTAAATGAAATACGCCACCCATCCCACAAAGAGCACAATCATCAGCCAGTGAACGTAGATGATGAGGTTGTCGACATCTTTACCGTGCTCTGAGGCCAAAACGGGCAATCCTAGCAGTTTCTCCATCATTGGATTCTTTTGGTTGATTCAGCAGGATTGCCGCCCATCGAGGCGTCCGCCACGGCTGATTTTCTTGCGATATAAATAAAGAAGGAAGCAATTCCGCCCAGCACGCTCACCACCACTACCAACAGACTCGCGATGCCCCAATTCATCCCCTTCGCCAGCGCCGAATCAGATTTCCCGAAGCAAGCGGCGCACGCCAAAACCGATCCGGGAACAAAGGACAGGCACAGGCCCGCACATCCCATTAGCAAACGGACGGCTCTTGAGAAACTCATAAGTAGCTTATGTTTTTTAGTTTCTTCAAAAAATATTTCCCGTAAACAATCAGCGCAATCCCCGCGCCAACCGACGCCGAACCCAGAACGAAGTCAAGCGTTCCGCCGTTCGCCGTGAAGTAAACTGCCAAAGACCACGCTCCGAAACCAAACGCCAGAAGGGTCGACGCCGTGATGAAAATAATATGAAAAGCTTTAAGAGACATTTATTTGATCGTTGTAACGGGATAGTCGTGCATCGCCCAAATCGTCAAAAACATCAAGCCGGCGAAGAAAAAAGCGGTTGAGGCCAAAATCCCGTAAATCATTTTCTTCTCCGAAATCAAGTGCATGAAGTAGCCGGCGACCAGAAATGCCTTGATGCTCGCGATAAACAGTGCCACGG
>JBDTOW010000871.1:0-2707 GCA_039933075.1 Verrucomicrobiota bacterium
CACGAGTTTTGCGTGGGCGGCTTGCGCCCACCAGCCGACCATCTGCCTGCCAGGACGCGATAGGCCAGCCCCACCCCCAGCGAACCGATCAGTAAAATCACGATCAGTGCGACTCCCTGCCAGAAGGCCCGGTCCAGCACGCGTTGCGCGTCTGTGCTGGCTTGCTGGCTCAGGCGGGCCACTTGGGGCGCGTTCTGGTTCAACGAGACGAGTAACGCGTTCAGATCCCGGGCGCTCGCTCCGACCTGGCCGGCGGCCTTGCCGTAATCGAGAACATCGAACGGCTTGTCGTTCGTCGAAACAGTCTGCGGCGCCGAATTGGACGCGGAAACAGGAGACACATAATGGACGAATGCGTCGAGCGACTGAACGGCGGCATTGACCGAGGTTGCCATTTCCGTGCCCGCGTTGAGCGTCTGGCGCATCTCGGCAAAGAGCTCGCGGAATTTCTTTTCTTCGGAGGCAAGGCTGGCGAGCAGGTTGGTGCGCTCGGTCGCGAGGCCAGCGAAGATTTGTTTAATAGCGGCTTCGCGCTGGTTGTTGACCAGCGCGGGAAATTGTTCGGAGGTCTTCGCGAAGGCTTCGGTTGACCTGGCCAATCGATCCGCGTCGGAGAGCAATTGACGCGACGCCGGCATTTCCGTCAGGTCATCAAACAAGAGTTCGGTCTGCCACCGGATCAGGAGGGGCATCCGCTGCGCCATGAACAGTGCCCGCTCGGCAAAGAGACGCGTTTTGGCCAATTCGCGCGCGGCTGGGTCGAGTCCAGCCAGAGGATCGATCTTGAGAAGGTTAAAGACACTGTCGGGCTGTTCGGCGGGTCGGGTCCGGTCAGACTGGGCGAGACGGGAGGCGAAACCGAGTGCGCGCGTGTGTAAAGCCATCTCCGGATCGGGGTTTTCTTCGTATCCCGTTTGAATGGCTCGCCGGAGTTCCTCCGTTTGCCCCGGTTTCAATATCGGCGTGGCTAGCTGCCACACTTTGGTTTCCAAGTTACGGCACATGTCCAGCATCGGCCGGGCGGAGTCGCCATAGACCTGGGGCAACCAATGCTGCTCGACCGCCATGCGCGTCAGGGTGACCATGACGATCATGTCGAGCAGATTGACGATGTCGTTTTGGCCGGAGGCTATGGCTAAAGTTGAGCTGGCGGAGGAGAGTTTCCATTTTTGCAGCTCACCCCGGTCCAGGCGGTTGGTTCCGCGACGCAGTTCCTCGGCGGACACCGCCATGCCGGCCGCGAATTCGTCAGCGAAACGCATCAACTGCTGCTGCAAATCCACGGGATCAACCGCGCCCTTGTCTCTCTTGCCCGGCGCAACGGTATTCACGGCGGCGCCCGGAAGTTCGGCCGCGCTTCGAACTACGCGGCAACCGGCGCACAATGCGAGCAGCGCCACCGTCACCAGACAATTAAGCGTGTTGCGGAGTGCGTACACGGCGATCAATGAGGGAGAGTCAGCGTCCTGAATTGGTGGAGGCGGTGCTGCCGCACTCCCGTGACTCCCGGCCCGGAAGCGCATCAATGAACGACGCGGTCGCGCCAGGCAGATAATGTCCGCTGACGCCTTCTTCCGCGCGTGAGGCCAACGGCGCAAAGATTGAGGTCAAAGCGATGGTGAGAACCAATTTGTTTTTCATGGTTGGTTGACCGTGTCTGACTGACGTTGCTGTGGTTCATTCTTTAGGCGGCTCTAATCCTGAAGGCAAGGCCGGAAATCGACCGGGTCCAACCTGCTGGCTGGCGTTCACGCCGGAAGCCAGCATGACCGGGAGCGCCTCATCTGTTTTCATGGTCGTGGTTCGTCGTCGGTTCAGAATGATCGGAGTTTGCCGCCTCGCTCGCATCGGCTGAGGGACCACGGGACGAGTAGACTGCCACCAGGCGCGAGATAAGAATGGCCACATAGAAGGTGCCGGCCATGGCCTCCATCATCGCCAGCATCCGCGCCATGCCCGATATCGGCACAATGTCGCCGTAGCCGACGGTGGAGAGGGTGATGAAGCTGAAGTAAAGTCCGGTGAAACCCTTCATCGTGTGGCTCGAGACAGGCCCGGCCATAAAGGCGAGCAGGTCACCCTCACCAAGTTGCTCGCCGAATGGAGCGGAGCCCAACGCCAGTACGAGCGCGACGAGAAAACAAGCTACCGGATAACGGTGAAACCAGGAGCGGGAACGTGCGCTGTATGGGAGGTGGATGGTACTATCTGCGGCCTTTGGTAATACACTCATCTATTCGTTTCACGCTTCTGATGACGAAACATTTGCTGGCAATTTGCAATTAACAATAATCAATCCAAACATCAATCCCGCGCAAAAGACGGGAATTGGATTTGCTAAAAGATCCTGCCTGAAAGCGTAATTTTAGCGAGGTCTGAAGGTTGCAGGCTCAGGTGGGTTGCTGGCTGATTTCGCCCCCCTTCGCGGACGATCCAGATCCAGCACGACGAAGATCGTCCCGCCGAGGAGAACGACCAGCAGCATTTTCCCGGCAATCCCGCGATGGTTCGCAAATAATTTTGTTTGGCAAATTGGTTTGGGCTCACTTCGGGAAGAGGAACTGTACGATGAAACGCAGCCCCCACTCCGGGCCGCCGGTTGGGCCTTCGGCGTAATAACGCCCGCCAATGCCAAAGCTGATGGGTAGTTTGCCGAACTTCAACAATTGGCTCACCTGGACATTGATCGGCACCGTCCACTGGCTGT
>JBDTOW010000872.1:0-2706 GCA_039933075.1 Verrucomicrobiota bacterium
ACGCCAGAGGTGTCTTCACACCAAATGGGCCTCCCGCGCCTCACCCTATCCTCTGCGGCTCGCGCGGTGGTCAAAACCCTTATCTCATTGCCTTGCCCGTGGCAGATTGGTCCCTCCTTGCCTGTTGCCTGCAACCTCCGTGACGATTCCTCCCTCGTCACTCATTCCGAAAACGCTCAGTCACTTCCCCACCGCCATCAAAATGAGAATTGCTGGTCACCAGTTCATGCGACTTGACGAGCCAGGCGGTTTCCCCCTTAAAATCCTCCGCACATTCAAAACGGTTCCTTTCCCCTCGATTGCCATCAGGTCAAGTTTCAACCCTTCGACGGTTGGCTCGACCTCCAGCTCGGCCTCGGCTGCTCGATTCGAGACGGCCCGGCGGCGCGCGCGGCGGGCGGTTGAGAAAGGGGGGTGGTGACCGGGGATCACCGCGGCAGGTGCCTCTGTTACTTAGATCCCCCACGTCGGCAGTTCTGTGGAAAATTTCCGGAAAGGCTTTTCTCCGAATCTTCCGCTCCTCGAATTACCGGCAATCATAGTTTTTTGAAGGAATGTGAAATTTTCTCGATGACAACGCGCAAAAGACCGCAATTAGACTGATTGAGGAGAGCGGAGTTGAACTAAGCGAATTCGAGGAGGCGTTGAGCCTGTGAGTGATTCTGACCTTTACGCTCGGCAGGCGAGGGTGCATGTTTGGCTGTGAATTTTCGTTTCGACATCGTCAAAGCCACTGAGGTTGCTTGCCAGTTTGTCCGACGCGAGGGCGGCACCATCAACATCATGAAGCTGGTAAAGCTGGTCTATCTGCTTGACCGGCTGTCGTTAGGTCGGCGAGGGATTCCGCTCGTCGGTGGTGCGTACTTCTCGCTGCCCAACGGACCGATCACGAGCGAGTTTCTGGATCTGATCAATTCGGGCTGTTTGTCGGGCCAGGCAGATTGCCACTGGGATGACTACCTCAGCGACAGGGAGGGCCATGAAGTAGCTTTGAAGGCCGAAGCGCCGAGTGAGCATCTTTCACCGGCAGAAGTGGATTTGATCAACGAAATTTATCGCGAGCACGGTAAGAAGGACCAATGGGAGCTGCGTGACTGGTGCCACGAACATTGCGAGGAGTGGACACCCCTGGAGCACGGGCGAGACCTGATTCGCCTCGAAAGAATCGCCCGCGCCGTGGGCAAGACCGCCGAGCAGATCGAGCGGCTTAAGGAGGATGCACGAGAATTGAACTTCTTGGCGTCCGCCTTCGCGCGAAAATGATCGGGTTGGGGACAACGCTCCGCTGCAACATGCCGCCGCGTCACATTTGGATCGTATTGTCAGACCCAGCGCAGACAGACGGACGAATTCTCTTTGCGAATCTCACTACACTGACAGAGGACTGCGTAGATGATGCGTGCATCCTTGGCCCTGCGGATTGCCCGCTTTTGACGCACAAAACCACGGTGGCTTACTCGCGGGCGCAGATGGGCACAGCCGCCAGATTGCAGGAACTTGTCGATGCCGGGGATTTCAGCGTAATCACACCGATTGCAAAGGCGACGCTCGTGAAAATTCTGGAAGCAGCGGAGCGAACCCGCGAACTCTCTGCCAATCAGAAGCAATTGCTCAGGTCGTTGCAATGAAGGCCAAATCGGTGCACTGAAAAATGCTAAATGCTATCGATAATCGACTGACTAATGAGCATTCGAAGGCCAAGAATAGCGTGGCATTTTGGTTGAGTTCGGTCTGGTAGGTAGTTACTGTGCCAAATTGAAAGTATTCTCTTTCCTTCTGGCGATCCTGCTTTGCGGTTGTGCTTCTGATAAGTCAGGTAAGAAATTAGTCGAGCGCGGGCCTGGAGGTACGATCGCTTATTTAGTCCAAGTCGAGTCGAATGAACCAGGGGTGAAGATTGAGGCCAACGGTGACTACATCGGCGACACCCCTTGCACTTTGAAGATTTTTGGGGATAAGGACGGCACGTTTCACAACTTCGGCCAATTCGATTACGTGGTGCGTGCGCTCCCGCTGCATCAGGGCCAGTTCGTCCAGATTAAGACGTTTCGCACTGGCGGATGGTTTACACCTGAAGACCGGATTCCGAGTCGGCTCTATTTTGACATGAATCTGGTTACGAGTTCAGCCGCAGGAGGCGGAGCTGCGCCAGCTCCCGCTCCTGCTCCAGCATTGCCACCAGTTGAACCACTGCCCGGTGGCTTACGGAAAATGGGAAGCGGGACTGCATTTGCCATCACCGATGACGGTTACTTGATCTCCAATCATCATGTGATCGCAAACGCGGAGCGCGTCGTCGTCGTTTTTCCAGATGAACGGGTGGAGGCGAAGGTAATCGAGAAAGACCTTCGCAACGATCTAGTCGTGTTAAAGGTTTTCAAGAGGACGAGCCATTGACGCTCGGAGACAGCGCATCCATGAGACTCGGACAGGCGGTTTGCACACTCGGTTTCCCGCGGCCACAGGAGCAAGGAACACGAATCAAGTTTACAGCCGGATCAGTCAGCAGCCTGACAGGCTTCCAAGATGACGTCTCTTGGTTCCAGGTTAGTATTCCTTCCCAACCCGGGAACTCAGGAGGCCCGATGATCAACTCCCGTGGTGAAGTGGTTGGTGTAGTTTGGGGTGGTTTGAATCCGGCTTTGACGTTGGCAAGGGAACACAGTATCCCCGAGACTGTCACCTACGCGGTGAAGGCGGCGCTTG
>JBDTOW010000873.1:0-2705 GCA_039933075.1 Verrucomicrobiota bacterium
CATCTGCGGGACGCAGCCGGAAACGAGATAAAATTGCCCTTCCTCGAGATCGACGAAGAGTTGTGGGACCCCACGATGACTCGGCTTACATTGTTAATCGATCCGGGCCGGATCAAACGCGGCCTCCGTCCGCTCGAAGAAGTGGGACCGGCGTTGGAGGAAGGGAAACACTATAAACTTGTGATCGATGAGGCGTGGCGGGATGGAACTGGAACCCCGCTCAAGGAAACCTTCCAAAAGCATTTTAAGGTCGGGCCGGCGGATCGCGATCCGCCGAATCCTGCGCGCTGGAAGATTCAGCCGCCGAAATCCGAAACCCGCGAAGCGCTGACAATTACATTTCCGGAGCCGATGGACCACGCTTTGGCTCAGCGTGTCATCCAAGTGATCAGCGATTCTGGCGAACAGGTGCAGGGGAAAGCCGCGTTGGAAAACGACGAACGTCGTTGGATATTCGCGCCGACCCAGCCGTGGCGTCGCGGAGCATACGGCGTCGTGATCCAAACGACGATTGAAGACCTGGCGGGAAACAACATTGGCAAACCATTCGATGTGGATATCTTTGAAAATGTCCAACCGCGACTCTCCAGCTCAGCCGTCAAACTCCCTTTCGAGGTCCGCTGATTCCACTCTCTCAGGCGCCATGGTAGGGATGGTGCGCCGCGCCGGACCCGGCCGCGTAGTAGCGGTCGGAACGAATACCCGAGCGGCCCTTGGCATTCGAAGAAGTTGCGCCGCTGCACGCGGCGCGGGCGTCGCAGCGCGTTGCCCCTGCCACGCCAAGGTATAACTTTCAGGTCAGGTGGCGATAACGCTCGGTGGCTAGCGAAGCCTGAGGCGGAAGCTGGCCGCCTGGTAATCCCCCGCCCAACCCAGTCCAATCGGAGGAGTCGGCGCCTCAATCGAGCCGAAGGTCCCCACCTGCGATTTGTAGGTGAGCAGTTCAAAGAAATCGCCGGCAGACGGCTGGAAAGGCGCGACGACGTTCACGTTGAGGACACCGTTGAAAGTTGCGTTATTGGACGGAAGTTGAATCTGTCCGTGATTTGTCCGCGGAATTGTCCCGGCCACATCGAATTCGAGTCTCGCGGCCGCACTTTGGGTAAAATCGCCAAAGATGGTCACGAGATTGTTGGTGCCGAGATGAATTGTTCCAGAATTGGTAAACGCAAATGTTGTGAAGCGCAGTTGGTCTCCGGGTTGGTTGGCCAGAATGGTGCCGGAGTTTTCCAGAAATGGCGGATGTATCTCTGGGTTCACTTGAGCGTCCGATCCAATGAGCAAGTTCGAGCCGTGAATGGTAATGCCCGATCCGATCGTTAGGGAAAGACCGAGAAAGTTCTGCGGACCTGCCAGTTGGCCGATTTGATTGAAGGCGCTGTTTCCTTCAAACTCGATGCGGCCCTGGCCTTCCAGGCGCTGGACACCTGGCGAGAAAAGGAGGCGCCCCGGGTTGCCACTCGTTTGACTTCGATGGAACTGGATCGAACCGTTTAAGGTTAAGTTCGTCTTAACTGCCACCTCAATGCTGTAACCTGCGCCGACGATTTCCGGGTGATCGACCCGCCGTTCATTCCAATCGTAGTTGTGCAGTTCGCCGTCAAAGATCACGTTATTGAAGATCACGTCGCCCTCGAGCACCGCGCCGTCGGTCAAACGAACCGTTCCGCCGCGAAACTCCTTCGACGCGACCCAATGACCCGCCCCGGAAAGTTCCGAAACCTCACCCGGCCCGGTGCTCAACGCCGTCCTATTACCGCCGAGGTAGCAGAAGCCACCGGCGTCGCAGATCGTCTTTGGTGAACTGAACGGGGAGAGGATCGCGAGGCGGCTTCGATCGCGTACCCGGAGAACTCCGCGATTGACCAGCGCATTGGGCGAACCTCCGGTGATATAAAAGCGATAGCCGTTGCTAACCTCGATCGTGCCCTCGTTGATGAACGGTTGGTCGGGCTCGATCGAGGAGGGATCGTTAATCATGTTAAGGCTGGTGTAGTAGGATGCATCGACGGCTAGATCGGTGGCCGCGGGTTGGTCCAGGAGCAGTTTGCCACGATTGATAATTTTCGTTTTGACTCCCTCCATTGCGACGTTGAAGTGGCCACGGAAGGTGATGTTGGTGCCTAACGTCACGACCGGCCCCCGCCGCAAATCATCGGACTGCTTGAATGTGGGGTAGAGATTGATGTTGTGGAATGTGCCGGTGCCTTCAAACGTCGCATCGCCCGGAACAAACAACAGCCCGCCATCGTCGATGAGCGGGTTCCGGTTGTTATAGATATTCCCTTCGAGCGTGAAGGTGTTGATCACGTCGAATGAAGCGCGATCAAAAACGAAGTCCCCTTTCATGGTCACTCGGTTCAGCACATTACCAAAAAAACCTTCAGCGCCAATCCCCGCCGAGTTACCCGCGAGAACAAGGCTTCGAAAAACCGTGTTCGAATGACTCAACAGGAGGGTGTCTCGTATGGAGCCGCCACTGAAATCAAAGTAGTTGTTTACCTGAATAAACTCGGTTGCGTGCAGATAAATGGAATGCAGCCCGAGTTCCTCGTTTGAAACCAGCGAACGCAGCTCGACCGGAAGAGGAGTGCCGCTGGGAAGAGGGTCCCCATTGGGAAGCACGTCTCCGACGGGGCTGGAAACCAGGAGAATGACGACATTCGTCCTCGCCTCCATCCTCTGTGCGCTGGCTCCCTCGGTGG
>JBDTOW010000874.1:0-2701 GCA_039933075.1 Verrucomicrobiota bacterium
GCAAATTCCATGTAGTCGGCCACGCGTCCGGCCTGTTCGAGCTCCTGATTCAATTCGCCGGTTTCTCCCGTCACATGGACATTTCCCCAAAACTCCTGCCGCAGCACGGGAATTCGCTGCAAGGCTTCCTTCAAGCCCGCTTCATTGCGGGCCATGCCGCACTTGTCCCAGAGAAGTTTGCCCAGCTCGCGATGGAAAGAGGTGACCGTTCGTTTGCCCCGAATCGCGAGCAGCTTTTTCGTGCGCAAATTGACCTCTTCCTCGACTCGCTTGAAGTCCGGGTGCGACGCCGGCGGTTTGAATTGTTTGGTCGACGCAAAGTAGTTGCTCAGTGTGTACGGCAGGATGAAATAGCCATCGGCCAAGCCTTGCATCAGCGCGCTGGCCCCGAGCCGGTTCGCACCGTGGTCGGAAAAATTCGCTTCACCGATGACAAACAACCCGGGCAGGTTGCTCATCAAGTTGTAGTCCACCCAGAGTCCACCCATCGTATAATGGACCGCGGGATAAATGCGCATTGGGGTCTGGTAGCCGTTCTCGCCGGTGATCTTCTCGTACATGTCGAACAGGTTGCCGTAGCGTTCGCGGATCGTACTTTCGCCGAGGCGCTGGATCGCATCGGCAAAATCCAGATATACGCCCAAAGCGGTTGGACCGACGCCGCGGCCCTCGTCGCAGGCTTCCTTGGCGGCGCGCGAAGCGACATCACGCGGCGCGAGATTGCCGTAACTCGGATATTTTCGTTCCAAGTAATAATCCCGCTCGGCTTCGGGAATATCGTGCGGCGGCCGGGTATCACCTTTCTTTTTGGGAACCCAGACGCGGCCGTCGTTGCGGAGCGATTCCGACATCAGAGTCAATTTCGCTTGATGGTCGCCGCTCACCGGGATGCAGGTCGGATGGATTTGGGTGAAGCAAGGGTTTCCAAAAACCGCCCCGCGTTTGTACGCCCGGTAGGTTGCGGTCACATTGCAACCGCGCGCGTTGGTGGATAGAAAAAAAGCGTTTCCGTATCCGCCGGTGGCGAGCACCACGGCGTCACCGGCATGCGACGAGATCTGGCCACCGATCAGGTCGCGCACGACAATTCCCTTGGCCTGGCCATCGATGACAACGAGATCCAACATTTCGGCGCGCGGATACATTTTCACGTTGCCCAAACCGATCTGACGGCTCAGCGCCTGATAGGCTCCCAACAGAAGTTGCTGGCCGGTCTGGCCCCGGGCGTAAAACGTGCGCGAAACCTGGGCGCCGCCAAAGGAACGGTTGGCCAGGAGCCCGCCGTACTCCCGTGCGAAAGGGACGCCCTGCGCGACGCACTGGTCAATGATGTTCACACTGACCTGGGCCAGGCGGTAAACATTGGCCTCCCGTGCGCGGAAGTCGCCGCCCTTGAGCGTGTCGTAAAACAACCGGTAAACGCTGTCACCGTCGTTCTGATAATTCTTGGCGGCATTGATGCCGCCTTGCGCCGAGATGCTATGCGCGCGGCGTGCGCTGTCCTGGAAACAAAAGCATTTGACGTTGTAGCCCAGTTCGGCCAGCGAAGCCGCCGCCGACGCGCCGGCCAAACCAGACCCAACTATGATCACGTCAAACTTCCGTTTGTTCGCCGGATTGACGAGCTTCATCTCCAAATGGTACCTATCCCATTTCTTTTCGATCGGGCCGGAGGGAGTTTTCGCGTCGAGCTTCACAGATGTCTTTCAATCCTCACTCAATAAACCTGAACAGGATCGCCACGGGAATGGAGCAATTACCCAGGAAAATTGCCAAGGCGGCGGCTTTCGCAAAACGGTCGATATGCCTTCCGTAATACTTATTCTTCAATCCCAGGGATTGGAATAAGCTACTCACCCCGTGGCTCAGGTGCAGGCAAAGCAGCGCCATCGACAGGATATAGAATCCGGAAACCCAGAGGTTGGAGAACCCGAGGATTATCATTCGATAAACGTCGTGCCTTTGCGTGCCGTCTGGCAATGTCTCTCCCAGTCGCAAATATTCCGGATTGGTGATCCCGGCCGTGAAGTGCATCAGGTGATAAACAACAAACGCGAAAATGATCACCCCGCTCCAGACCATCGTCCGCGACGCGTAACTCGCCGCTACCAGGCGTGTGTCCGCATAACCGATGGGGCGCGCGGCTTTGTTCTCCAGTGACAGCTTTACCGCCGCCCAAACGTGGATAATCACCATCAGCAACAACCCAAGCCGAGCCGTCCACAACAGAATGGGTTCGGACTTGAGAAAGTGCGCGTACGAATTGATGGAATCCCGGCCAAGAAAGATTTGCAGGTTGCCCAGCATATGGCCAATCACGAAGCCGAACAAAACCACGCCCGTAAGCGCCATCAGGTACTTTTTGCCAAGCGATGATCCCAGAATCCCCAAAAAAAGATTCATTGGACAACGCTTAATTTTCTCATCGAAGTTCAGGTAATCTAATTAAATCAACGGTTCAAGGTCAACTTATCTGAGACAGGTATAAGGCCGACTTCCCCTTCAGATTAGCAGCCCGTTAAAAAACGGGTGTCTGCTTAGCGTGCTGCCGGCGTCCCGCCGGCAGAACCCGCGCGTCTGGATCCTCTCCCACCGATTCGGTGCGAGAGTACTCGCAAACGTAGGCTTCCGCCAGCGGGACGCTGCCACTGGAGTTTGGACATTTTGGCCGGTATCTCCCGGAGGGAGAATCGAGAATAGC
>JBDTOW010000875.1:0-2701 GCA_039933075.1 Verrucomicrobiota bacterium
GTCGGATCGTCGGCTCGGACACGCCGAGCGCGCTGGCAATTTCGTCCTGACTCAATCCGACGAAATAGCGCATTTTCACCACCTCAGCCTTGAAGGGATCGCGCGCCGTTAAGCGCTCGAGCGCTTCGTGGATGGCCAACACCGTCTCATGAGGATCTTCCGAAGCGACCGTCACCTGGTCTAAAGATACGTGGTCAGCACCGCCGCCTCGCCGGAGCCGGCTCTTGGCGCGGGCGCGCTCGATCAAGATGCGGCGCATCGCTTCGGCCGCGGCCGCGAAGAAATGCCCCCGGTTGTCCCACGTCTTGCTTTCGGTGCCGGTCAACCGAAGCCAGGCCTCGTGCACGAGGGCGGTGGGCTGCAAAGTCTGGCCGGGTGCTTCGCTGGCCATCTTGTGCGCCGCCAGTTTGCGGAGTTCCTCGTAGACTAAAGGCAGCAACTCGTCCGCCGCTTTTTCATTGCCTTGTTCGATCTGATCGAGAACATGCGTGAACTGGCTCATGGTATGAGCCATAGCGGATGTTTCAAGGCGACACCAGTCCCAAATCGGGGCGAGCCCCACAAGGAATTGCCCATTCGGAGAAAACACTTTGCCGCCGCAGTCGGCCGCCACCCGGTGGCATTCCAGACCTCAAGCGGTCGGAAGCCAAAATGCAGAACTTCTGGGAAGAATCCAGGTAGTGAATCTTTTTGACGCCGCCACCGTCTTGGACAATGCTGATTGGAAACCGAAATCAAAATCTATGTCGATGAAAACCTTAACTCTCAGTATCGCTTCCGTGCTCACTTTGTCGTGGCTGGCCGCTACCGCGGCGGACAAGAAAGATGTGGACGTCAGCAAAATCCCGCCGGCTTCGGACAAAAAAGGTCTGAGCTATGAGAAGGACATCAAGCCGATTTTCGAAAAGTCCTGCTTCAAGTGTCACGGACCGGAAAAGCAGAAAGCCAAACTCCGGCTCGATAGTCTCGAGGCAGCCCTCAAAGGCAGCGAAAACGGCAAGGTAATCGACTCTGGCAAGTCCGCCAAGAGTGTGCTCGTGCACAACATCGCCCGCATTGGCGATGAAGATGATTGGATGCCACCGGAAGGAAAAGGCGATCCGCTCTCAAAGGAGCAAATTGGATTAATTCGCGCCTGGATCGATCAAGGCGCCAAGTAGTTCGCGGCGCGAGAGCGAACAATAACCGGTATACTCTTACTGTTTCTCGCGCCACGTTCGATCTCGAAAGTTACACCGCCGAAACGATCAGGGAAAGTGGGCCTATATGTTTAGCGTGGTAGGGACATAGAGCTGCGATGTCCCCGCCCGCGTCCAGCGGGCGGAACGAACGCCGAGCAGGGTTCGCCCGGGTTCGCCCCCCCCCGTGGTGCGCCGCTGAACGCGGCGCGGACAGCGCGCCGTCCCTACCTTCCCTTTCATTCTCGCTAAAACATACCGTTGGGAACAACGTCCTGACCGGCGGCTCAGTCGACTTCACATTCCTGGATCAGGCGTTTATAGGCGACACGGGCGTGTTCGTAATCTTTCTTTGCCCCTTCCAACTCGTCAGCCTTGATGTGCCGTTCCTTCTGGGACCAGCACTGGTCGACGCCTTTCAAGCACCATTCAGCGCTGCGACGCGACGCTCGAATCGGTTTGTCGCCCACCAGGACAAAGATCGGATTCGTGTGGGATGAAGGCAGGATACGCAACGCCACCCAACTGCTGCGGTCAACTTTCGCGTCGAATGACAGGTCCTGGAGTTTCCCATCGGCAACAATGTTTTTCTTCGCAACGGGATAGCCGTTGACGATGAGTTCGACCGGAACTTCACGAGTGTTTTCAATGCGAGCGCGTTCGATATCCCAATACGGCTTTTCACTGTAACGACGTTTTTTGATCTCGGGGTTGGGCTTTTCATTGAGCAGAGCGGCGACCTGAACAGTCGCGTGGATCTGGCCGGGCGCGGAGAGCTTAAGTTCACTGCCGCCTTCTCCCATGGCCACGCCATTGACTTTGAAATTCATCACGTGGCTTTTGCCATCGCTCACGTAGTTGCGTCCTTTGCGAATGCCTTCGCACCAATCGTTGTAGTTGAGTTTGCCATCCAATTTCACGTAGGACCGGCCGAGCCCGACCCGTTCGCCGTAGATGCAGGGAAAGTCGGTTTCTCCACTGACGCGGGTGCGAAAACCAACGTTCAGTGTCTGATACCACATGTTCAATTCCCAAACGGACGGCGTATCGACCATGGAGAGGAAATCAACCGCAGGCACCGGTTTGCCGTCCGGCCCGGGAACCTGGTGCGTGACGTCCATGATGTATTCATTGGCGCCAATTCCGCTGAACGGCGGCACGATGTAGTTGGGCAGCTCGGCGGTGTCCACTTCCAAGCCCCACCCTGAATGCGCCGGGCCAACCACGGCGCCTTGTTTCCGGGCCCAGCGGAGCGTGTTGAGACCAAGGGTGGGCCAATGTTTATCGGAATCGCCGCCCGGATAAATTTCCTCCTTCAGCCGCAACAGGCAAAGGTGACCGGATTGATGCGAACCGAATCCTGACACTTCGACGTCGTAATGGAGCAAATAGGGATGTTGGGAAACTTTGTCGTCCTTGCCGGTAAAAAATTGTTTTTGATAATCGAAGCACGGCCCCCACGTGAGATTGCAGCCGACTTTCAGATCTTCGCCCAGGCAATGGCGCATCATATCCGTCGCGAG
>JBDTOW010000876.1:0-2698 GCA_039933075.1 Verrucomicrobiota bacterium
AGTGCGGCCAGCGTCCGGAGCGCCAGGATTTTCCCTGATCCCACTCATTTAATTCAACCTCCACCCAAGACCGAAACATGCCGGCAAAAAAGAGCACGCGGAAACGCGCCTTACCTCCCGAGCGGCTGCCCACCTCCGTGGTTACCGGGGGCGCCGGCTTTTTGGGATCTCACCTGGTCGATTTGCTGCTCGAGCGCGGCCACAAAGTGATCGCCATCGACAATTTCGTCACCGGCGCGGTGGATAACATCGCGCACCTGGGAGGCAACCCGAATTTCAAATTCATCCAGCAGGATGTGACCGAATTTATCTTTCTGGACGTGCCGGTGGATTATGTCTGGCACTTTGCGTCACCGGCGAGTCCGGTTGATTACCTCGAGTTGCCAATCCAAACGCTCAAGGTCGGCTCACTGGGGACTCACAAGGCGCTCGGGTTGGCCAAAAACAAAGGTGCCCGAATTCTGCTGGCTTCGACCTCGGAGATTTACGGGGATCCACTGGTCCATCCGCAAACCGAGGAGTATTGGGGCAACGTGAATCCAATCGGACCGCGCGGTTGTTACGACGAGGCCAAACGCTTTGCCGAGGCATTGGCCATGGCCTACCATTGGGAACATCGCGTGGACACCCGCATCGTCCGCATCTTCAACACGTACGGTCCGCGGATGCGCTTGAACGACGGGAGAGTCGTGCCCACGATGATCAGCCAGGCATTGCGCAATGAACCGCTGACGGTGTTCGGGGTTGGGAGCCAGACCCGGAGTTTCTGCTATTGCGCCGATTTGATCGAGGGGATCTACCGCTTGATGATGAGCAACACCAACCTGCCGGTCAACATTGGTAATCCCCAGGAAATGACGATCCTGGAATTCGCGCACGAGATTCTGCGGGCGACCGGATCGCGAAGCAAGGTTGTATTCAAACCGCTTCCGCAGGACGATCCGAAACAGCGCAAGCCCGACATCACGCGCGCCAGAACGTTGCTTCACTGGGAGCCGAAGGTGTCGTTGCCAGCCGGATTGGAAAAAACTATCGCTTATTTCCGTGATAAGATTTAGTTTCGCCTGTCAATTCAGCGTCAGTACTTTTGACTAATTTTGATTTTTGTGTTTGACCGCTCAACTTATTTTCAGTAACCAGCACGCTCAATTTCTCGATCCTGCTCGTGGCCGGGACAGCCTGAGATTGAGTTGTTTGGCGAGAAAGGTTCGGGTAGCAAAATGTTAAGTTCGACAAAATCGTTTTTGACGTTGGACGTTGGGGCCGGTTGTTTGAAGCTGGCCGAGTTTGAGATCACCGAAGCGGGCGCATTGTGTCTGCAACAGTATGGCTTGAAAGCGCTCGGTTTGGAAGGTTCGCAGGAAACCAAACGCGAGGCCGCCGTTCTGCGCGGCACGCAAGAATTGCTGGCTTCAAAGTCGTTTCGCGCCAAGAACGTCAATGTCTGCGCCCCCGGCTTTCATGTCTTCTCCAAATTCGTAAAATTGCCGCCCGTCGATACCACCAAAGTCACCCAGATCATTCAGTACGAGGCGCAGCAGAACGTGCCATTCCCGCTCGAAGAAGTAGTTTGGGATTACCAGATTCTAGGCACGACATCGACCGGCGAGCTGGAGGTGTTGCTGGTGGCGGTCAAGGCGGATATTGTGGAGGGCCTATTCCGCACGGCCGATGCCGCGGGGCTGCGCTTGCAACTGGTTGATGTTTCCCCGGCAGCATTGTGCAACGCATTTCGTTATAATTATAGCGACTTGGAAGGATGCTCCATGCTGCTGGATATTGGAGCAAAGACGAGCAATCTTCTTTTCTTCGAAAAGGGCAAAATTTACGCGCGCAGCATCAACATTGGCGCCAATTCGATCACGCAGGATTTCGCGACGGAAGCAAAATTGAAATTTGACGAGGCCGAACAATTCAAGATCGCTGAGGGGCTGGTGAGCTTGGGCGGGGCTTACGAAGAGCCGGAAAACGAAAAACAGGCCAAGATTTCCAAGATCGCACGCCAGGTGATGACGCGGCTTCATATTCAGGTCAACCAGACCCTCCAGTTTTACCGCGGTCAGCAAGGGGGGTCGGCCCCGCAGCGCCTGTTCCTCTCGGGCGGCGCCTCCATCATGCCGTACACGGCCCAGTTTTTTGCCGAGAAACTGAATGTGACCGTGGACTACTTCAATCCGCTGCGCAGCGTTCAGATCGATCCGTCAATTAATCTGGAGGAACTCGCCAAGGTGGCGCATTCGTTCGGGGAAGTTGTGGGCCTGGCGCTCCGGAACCTGGCGCAGTGCCCGATCGAGCTCAATTTGATGCCGAAGAGCTCGCTGCAACGGCAGAAGCTCTCGCAGAAAAAACCTTACTTCATCGCCACCTTGTGCAGCCTCGTGCTGGTTGCTTTTGCGATTGGCTGGTTTTCCTACACGGTGAGCGCCGATAAACGAGCCGCTCTGGAAGAACTGACCAACAAGGTCGCCCCGCTCGAGAAAACCGCTGAAGAATTCAACGCGGGCCAAGCCAGCGTCAAGAAATACAAACAGGAAGTGGATCAGTTGACCTCGTTGGTCCAGGACAAATTCTACTGGGTCGATCTGTTGGGCGAATTGCGCCGGATTTTTCTGGAAACCGAGAGGAAATTCAGGCAACAAAAGGGATTGGAAGCCGGTGTGTGGATCGAGAAGTTCAACGCGGGCAAACCACCCGCTGG
>JBDTOW010000877.1:0-2695 GCA_039933075.1 Verrucomicrobiota bacterium
AAAGCCGGGACGAAGCAAGAATTTTTTTTCAGAGCGATGCGCCGAAGGGGGAAAAATCCCGCGCTTCTCTTCGGCGCACCTTTTCTGCCGTTGCCTTTGGTTCGCTTCCGGCGGTAGACTGACGCCCGGTGGCCTACGATGAGCCACTGCCGGTGTTCTCAAACTCGACGCCATGAAAAATGCGGAACGCTTTCTTTTCGAACATCATCAGTTGACGCGGCGGTATTTCCTCCGTCTGGGCGCGGCGGGTGCGGCCGCGTTGGGGCTTTTGCCGCTGGCCGCCGGCGCCGATCCGATGGCACCCGAACTGGCCGAGGCCATCGAAACTCTCGAACCCTACTTCACCGCCCAGGAGAAATTCCGCGACGTGTCGCGGGGCAAGCCGTTGCCACACTCATTGTCCGATGAAAAAAAGCGCAAGGCCGGTCTGACGCGCGAGACCTGGAAACTCGAAGTCGTGTCTGATCCCGACAACCCGGCCACCATTCGCCGCCCGTTTACGAACAAAGAGGGGACCGCGCTCGACTTCGCCGGCCTGATGAAGCTCGCCGAAAAGCATGTCGTCCGGTTTGCGAAAACGATGACGTGTTTGAATATTGGCTGCCCGCTCGGCACCGGCATCTGGGAAGGCGTGCCACTCCGCGAGTTGGTCTGGCTCACGCAGCCGCGCGAGAACCTGCGCCGTGTCTTTTACCATGGCTACCACAACGACGACCCGCAGCAGATGTTCCGCAGTTCCCTGTCAATCGACCGCGTGCTCGAAGACCCTTTTGATCTGCCGCCGGTGATCTTGTGCTACAAACTAAATGGCCGGTGGCTCGACAGCGAACGGGGCGGTCCGGTCCGCATGGTTGTGCCCGAGGCTTACGGCTTCAAGTCGATCAAGTGGCTCGCGCGCGTCACGCTCACAAACCTCTACCACGCCAACGACACTTATGCCGAGGGCAACAACGATGTGGAGAGTTCGCTCAAGACTTTCGCCGCGACAATCTCCGTCCCGCACGAGGTCAAACCTGGCGAGCCGATCCCGGTCACCGGTTATGCCCAAGTCGGCATTTCGGGCTTATCGAAGGTTCAAGTCTGGATTCAGTCGAGCGCTACCGAGCGGTCCGCCGGCGACCCCTACTTTGCCACCGCGCCCTGGACCGACGCGCAAGTTCTCGCGGCGCCGAAGATTTGGGGCGACCTGCCAGATGGGAAAGTAATCCCGGACACCTTGGGCTTTGACGAAGCCACCGGCAAACCTCGAACGTGGCCGATGCGCCTGGCGAAAATCCACTGGGCCGTGCTGCTGCCCGGCCTTCCCTCCGGCGCCTACACGTTGCGCAGCCGGACCATCGACGAGAAGGGCATGGCTCAGCCCATGCCGCACCCATTCGAGAAGTCCGGCCACTCCGCCATCGAGTCAGTGGACATCACGGTGAAGGCGTGATGCCTGAACAGGTCTAATTACCAAGTGGATGTAGAGGATGAAACATCCGAGGCTCGCAGTTGCGGCAATTGTCCTGGCTGGCGTTCTCGTAGCATTTGCGCTCGTTCGCCGCTCGTCATCAGGACCGAGCTACGAAGGCCAGTCTGCCGCTCAGTGGGTGAAGGTGTTTCGCCGCTCGTCCCTGGCCGAGCAGGAGGATGCTCGCGATGTTTTCAGGATGTTAGGGGATCGGGCAGTGCCATATTTACTTTCCGTGCTCACTCGGCCCCACCGAATGACATTGGCCCGGTCATACGCAAAGCTGCGGTCAACGCTCGCCCAACCACTCCAAAGAGTTCTGCCCAGTGTTTCCACTGAGGACACTGAAACACCGGCTGCCTACGACTTGCTGACAACCATCCGTCCCTCGGCGGCGGTCTTGATGCGCCGGCTAAAGCCCTGGTTGTCCAGCCCGGAGCACCCTCGTTATTTGCAGGCGATTCACCTGCTGGGCACCGTCGGTGAGGGAGGTGCCGAAGCTGTCCCGTACCTGGTTCAGGCGCTCCGGAGCACGAACAAATATCATCGGATTTTCGCTTTGCAATCCCTGGAACTTTTTGGCGTTAAAGCACGTATCGCTGTGCCGGCACTCATCGAAGCACTTGATGATCCTGCGACGCATATTCGCGCGATCAGAGCTTTGGGTAACATTGGACTTGAGGCAAAACAGGCGGTGCCGAATCTTGAAGCACTTCTCCTGACCGCGGACCGCTACGTCGCGGCCGCCGCACTCCACAAGATCGATCCCGAAGGCAACTACCTGCGGTTGCTCATCGATGCTGTGGCAGACCCGCGTGCGCGGACGACCGCCATCAGCGAATTGGGCGAGCTCGGTCCCACGGCGGCACTCGCTGTTGACGCTATAATCGAGGCGTTGAAGACCGAAGCGGGAAGGGATCGGGGCGGCGGACTACAGTTGCTGAGTGTCGTTGATTTCTTGCGCAAGATCTCGCCCACCAATCACGCTGTGATCCCCATCCTGATTGAAAAACTCAAGGAGATAGAGGGACAGGGGCGGCAGAGCATCACTGCTGGTTCGGTAGGGTTGAACGCCACCGGATATCTGGCCGCCGATGCGAAAAGTGACCGGCTGAACATCGCGGCGAGGTTAGTTTGGTTCGATCCTGCTGAGCCTCACGGTATGGAGGCAATGCTAGATACCCTCCATTCCGACTCGGACCCAGGGAGGCGTGCGTTTGCTGCCTACGTGCTGCGGCAGGCCGG
>JBDTOW010000878.1:0-2692 GCA_039933075.1 Verrucomicrobiota bacterium
TGGTTGCGTCCGAAATCGACGCACGCCTCGGCAGCAGCTGGGTTCCGCGCGAGGACATTCAGCAGTTCGCGGGGGAACTGTTGGGCGAGAAAGACATTACGATCAGTCATGCCGCCCAAGTGGGTCTCTGGGTCGTGGGCGGCGGATGGAACGTCAAATCGTGCGTCGCCAACACCACTGGCTGGGGCACCGATCGCGCGAGTGCGTTGGAGCTGCTCGAAGCCGCGCTCAATCTGCGCACGCCGACCATCTACGATTACGACGAAGGCGCGGAGCGCAGCCTGGTGAATGGTCCAGCCACCGAAGCCGCGCGCGACAAGCAGGAGAAGATCAAGGAAAAGTTTAAGGCTTGGATCTGGGAGGAGGACGAGCGGCGCGAGCGGCTCGTGCGCCGATACAACGACGAGTTCAACAATGTGCGCCTGCGGACTTTCAACGGTGAACACCTCACCCTGCCCGGAGCGAGTCCGGCCATCACGCTGCGTCCGCATCAGAAGTCGGCAGTGTGGCGCATTTTGCAAACACCCAACTGTCTTCTTGCCCACACTGTCGGGTCGGGAAAAACGTTTACCGCCGTAGCCGCCGCGATGGAACTGCGGCGATTGGGTCTGGCGCGCAAGCCGCTCTTTGTCGTGCCGAATCACATGCTTGGTCAGTTCTCCTCCGAGCTGCTCATGCTCTATCCGGGGGCGAACATCCTGGTGGCGACCAGGGACGATTTCGAGAAAACCCATCGGCAGACGTTGATGAGCCGCATCGCCACGGGCAATTGGGATGCGATCATCGTGACGCATTCGGGCTTTGAAAAGATCCCGGTTTCACGCGCGACGCAGGAGGAGTTTTTCAAAGGACAGATGCGCGAACTCGATCTGGCGATTGCCGAGCAGCGCAAGGACGAAGGTTCCCGCGTCGTGAAGCTGCTGGAGCGGGAAAAGAAACGGCTCGAAACCAGGCTCAAGGAACTGTGCGCCAACGAACGCAAGGATGACACGCTGACCTTCGAGGAACTCGGCGTGGATTATTTGATCGTCGACGAAGCCCACTGCCACAAGAACCTGTTCTACGTCTCGAAGATGACTCGCATCGCGGGGCTGCCGCAGACCGCCTCGCAGCGCGCCTTCGACATGTTCCTAAAGGTTTCTCATGTGCAAAGGGTCAACGGCGGCAGGGGCGTGGTCTTTGCCACCGGGACACCGATTGCCAACAGTGTTGCCGAGATGTTCACGATGCAACGCTATCTGCAAATGCCCGCGCTCAAGGCGTTGAACATCGACCACTTCGACGCCTGGGCGGCAACGTTTGGTGAACCGGTGACCGCGATGGAGCTTTCTCCCGATGGCGCCGGGTATCGTTTGCATGCCCGGTTTGCCAAGTTCACGAACGTTCCGGAGTTGATGCAACAGTTCCGGCAAGTGGCCGACATCCAGACGCAGGCGATGCTCAAGCTTCCCGTGCCCGAAATCCGGAATGGCCGGCCGGCCATTGTCAGCGCGCCCTGTTCGCCGGAGTTGAAAGAGATTGTGCAGGGCCTGGTCAAACGGGCCGAGGCGCTCCGCACGGGCCGGGTGAACCCGAGCGAGGACAACATGCTGCTCGTCACCACCGACGGACGCAAAGCCGCCCTGGATCTGCGCCTGCACAATCCTTCCCTCCCCGACTACCCGGACAGCAAGGTCAACCGCGCCCTGGCGCAGATCGAGCGCATCTGGCGCGAGACGGCGGACCGGCGTTCCGCTCAACTTGTCTTCTGCGATCTCTCCACGCCGACCCGTGGCAAGGGTTTCTCGGTGTATGAAGACATGCGCGACAAGCTCGTGGCGCATGGCGTTCCTCTGCGCGAAATCGAGTTCGTCCAGGATCATGACAGTGACACCGCGAAACTCGAATTGTTCCGGAACGTGCGCGCTGGCAAAGTCCGCATCCTCTTCGGCAGCACGCAAAAAATGGGTGCGGGCATGAATGTGCAGGACCGCCTCATTGCGTTGCATCATCTAGATGCCCCGTGGCGTCCCGCCGATGTCGAACAACGCGAGGGCCGCATCCTGCGCCAGGGCAATTTGAATTCCGAAGTTGAAATTTATCGTTGCGTCACCGAGCAATCCTTCGATGCCTATCTGTGGCAGGTTTTGGAGAGCAAGGCCCGATTCATCGCGCAGGTAATGACAGGCGAAAGCGACTTGCGGCGCATCGAGGACGTCGATGGCGCGGCCCTCACCTACGCTGAGGTCAAAGCGATCGCCTCCGGCAACCCGTTGGTGATCGAGAAGGCCGGCATCGACGCCGAAGTCACTCGCCTCACCCGCCTGCGCGGCCAGCACCAACAGAGTCAATACAACCTCCGCATTCGTCTCCGTCACCAGACCGATGATGTGCCGCGTTTGCAAAAGCGGCTCGGATCGATTCAACACGACATGGCCACGCGCCACGACACCAGCGGCGACCAATTCGTCATCGAGATAGAAGGACAGGAGATCCGCGACCGGGGCATCGCTGGTGAACTCATCCTGCGCCGGGCAGAAAAGCTCCAGCGAACCGGCGCGGAACGGACCATTGGCAAGTTCGCCGGGTTCCAGCTTGTCATCGCGGACCTGCCCGTGAGTGGGCTGCAGATCCTGTTGCGCGGCGAAGCCACCCACAGCGCCAAGGTCGCAAACACGGCGCTGGGCACTATTCGTTCCATTGAATACGCCGT
>JBDTOW010000879.1:0-2691 GCA_039933075.1 Verrucomicrobiota bacterium
ATACAAACGCATGGGTCTGGTGTCGCAAATTTTCAACGGCGAAATCCTTCACAACCTGGTGGGTTCGATGGCGGTGGGCCACACGCGCTATTCAACCACCGGCTCATCGCACTTGCGCAATGCCCAGCCGTTGACCGGTAATTGCAGCCGCGGCCAAATCGCCATAGCTCACAACGGCAATCTGACCAACGCCGCCCGCTTGCGAGACGAACTTGAGGATCGCGGGGCGATGTTCCAGACAACGGTCGATAGCGAAATCATTCTGCATCTCTTGGCGCAGCCAACGCTCGGCGGGAGCGAAAACAATCTGATTCAGACGGTGCATCGGATTGAAGGCGCCTACTCGCTCGTCATCATGACCGAGCAGGAATTGATCGGCGTTCGCGATCCGCACGGTTTTCGACCGCTCTCGATCGGCAAGGTGGGCGACGCCTGGGTGCTGGCGAGCGAGACCTGCGCGTTCGATTTGATTCACGCCGAATTTCTTCGCGACGTCGAGCCAGGCGAAATCGTTATCATCAACAAGGACGGTCTGCGCAGCGTCCGCGCGTTTCCGGAGCACAAAAGGCGCGCGTTCTGCATTTTTGAATATGTCTACTTTGCCCGGCCGGACAGCACGATCGCCGACCGCAATGTTTACAAAGTACGGGTTGAAATGGGCCGCGAACTGGCGCGGGAAAACCGAATCGAGGCCGACATCGTGATCCCGGTGCCCGACAGTGGCAACTGCGCCGCTCTCGGATACTCATTGGAATCGAAAATCCCGTACGAAATGGCCTTCGTGCGGAATCATTACGTCGGCCGCAGCTTTCTTCAACCCACCCAACTCATCCGCGATTTCAATGTGCGCGTGAAATTGAACCTCATCGGGGACCTGGTGAGGGACAAGCGCGTGATTATCGTGGACGATTCGATTGTTCGCGGAACCACGTGCAAGGCACGGGTGAACAATCTCAAGGAAGCGGGGGCGAAAGAGGTTCACGTGCTAGTGAGTTGCCCGCCGCACATGAACCCGTGCGTCTACGGCATCGACTTTCCGGATCGCAGCAAACTCATGGCCGCGAACCATAGCATCGATGAGATCCGGCAGTATTTGAATGCCGATTCGCTCGCTTACCTATCGAAGGAAGGCATGGTGAAAGCGACCGGTCTGCCGAAAGAAGCGTTTTGCATGGCCTGTTACGACGGCAATTACCCGGTGCCGTATGACTCCCATTTTGACAAAAACTTCATCGAACGCCGGCGCAGCCGCGTCGAGGGACTGGGGGAAGCGCTGGCTAAGGAGGAGATGCAGATCAAGCTGTTGTAACGAGGACTCTCGGGATTCAAGATTCAGGCAGCTTTTGCACCACGACGTGAAATTCGCAGACTTGAAGACCAACGGTCTTAGTGCCGCGAACTCCCAATCCACACCCAGAATGCCGAATCGCATGAGAAAAAAAGCTTACGCCGCCGCCGGCGTCGACATCGATTTAGGCAACAGAGTCAAAGCCACGTTGCCCCAACTGCTCGCTTCCACGCATCGGCCTGAAGTCTTGAGCAAGGTCGGCGGATTCGGCGGGCTGTTCCAGTTGGACACGAAGAAATACCGAGAGCCTGTGTTGGTCTCGAGCGTCGATGGCGTCGGCACCAAACTAAAGATCGCCTTTGCAATGGATCGGCATGACACGATTGGCCAGGACCTCGTCAATCATTGTGTGAACGACATTGTCGTGCTGGGCGCCGAGCCGCTTTTTTTCCTCGATTACCTTGGCACCGGAAAGCTCGAGCCCCGAGTTTTCACCGAAATCATCAAGGGTTTCGCGCGGGGCTGCGCCGAAAATCATTGTGCGCTCATCGGAGGCGAGACGGCTCAAATGCCGGGTTTTTATCAAACGGGTGAATACGATGTGAGTGGCACCATTGTCGGCGTGGTCGAGAAAGCTCGAATGCTCGATGGCAAAACCATTCGACCGGGCGATGCCGTTATCGGCCTGGCATCTAGTGGACTGCATACAAACGGCTATTCACTGGCGCGGAAAATTTTCTTCGAACAGATGAAGTTGAAACCAACTGGCCGCGTCGCCGAACTTGGCAACACAATCGGCGATGAACTGTTGAAGGTGCACGTCAGTTACGGTCCGCTGATTCGGGCGTTGCTAAAAAAATTCAACAGCAACGTGCTTCCGGCGTCTCGCCGGAAGGACCGCCGTCAAGATGCCGGCGGCAAAACTATCAAAGGCCTGGCCCACATTACGGGCGGTGGTTTCGTGGATAATATTCCACGGGTGTTGCCGAAGAATTGTGACGTTGTTATTCGCAAAGGCTCCTGGGAGATGCTGCCGATTTTCCAAATCATCCAGGCTAAAGGCGGGGTGCCGGAAGACGAGTTGTATCAAGTCTTCAACATGGGCATCGGGATGACGATTATTATTTCATCTGAGAAAGCTGACTCAGCGCTGAGATTTATCCGCGCACGGATGCAGCGAGCCTGGGTGATCGGGGAAGTGGTCGCAGGAACAGGTCGGACCCAATTGGCGGGTTGATTATCCCGGAAGATCGTTGGGACTTACTGGCCTGAGTTCGAAATGCGCGTAACTTTCGATATCGCCGTCATAGGTTCCGGTTTCGCGGGTTCCTTGATTGCAATGATTGCGCGGCGCTTGGGCCGATCGGTCGTCCTGATCGAGCGGGGCCAACATCCGCGTTTTG
>JBDTOW010000880.1:0-2683 GCA_039933075.1 Verrucomicrobiota bacterium
GGTATGCTGATGCGGGCATGGGCAAGGACGAATCGAATTGACGTTATTCTGACGCAAAGTAGCGCCAAATCTCTCGAAGTTTACGTACGGGCTTCAGAAGCCAATCGAGTCGAACATTTTTTAGATTCGTTAACCGTCGAGCAACTCAATCCATTCGAATAGGAGTTCTACTTGACCGGAGTATTGATTCAACTGAGCTTGCGCGGCAAGACCGACGACCACCTGTGGTTCACGTTTTTTCACGAAGCCACCCTTGTATTGAAGCATGGCAAACGCGCCGTACTCATGGAAGACGGCGGCACAAAAGCCGCTGTTCGCGACCCGCGCGAAGCGGAGGCGGACGCCTTCGCCTGTGACTTTCTGATTCCGCCGGAGGATTATGCGCGCTAATCTTGGACCACTCGCGTCACTTTAGCCATCCGATTTTGATTTCCTTCTCCAACGCTTTGAACTCCGGGTCGCCAGTGACCAATTCGGCCTGCTTCTCCGCAACCAGTGCGGCGGCGAAGGCGGCGGCGAGGCTGATTTTGTAACGCGCCTTGAAATCGGCGGCGGTATCGGCCAGCGCACGGGTGGTTGAGTGGAAATCAATCGGCAGGCCCTGCAGAATTTTGGCGGCTTCCGACCACGCCTCCGCGCCGTCTTTCTTCACGATGGAGTATTTGACTTCGGCGTAGTTCACGTCGGTCATGTGCAGCGGGATATCCTTCTTGCCTGCTGTCACCAGCATGTTTTCCATCGCGTCGGCGCCCGGCTCGTCGCGGAAGTAGGCAATGAGCGCGAAGCTGTCGAGCACCTTACTGGGCATGGTGGACTCCTTTCAGAATTGCAACAGGCGAATTCATCAGCCTAAGTTTCCCCTCGCCCCGGTCATCTCCCAGTGCGTCGGGGCGCGGGAGTTCAGAGTGAATCTCCTCACGTCGGATGCTACGAAGATCAGCGGGCATGGCGGTCCTCCAATTGCTTTTCGTGCTCCTTGTGCTCAGCCCATGCCTGGGCCAGGGACTTGTCGCCCGGCTTGCGCTTGAGGATGCCGCGGCCGTGCTTGATCAGCGCAGCGGTCACGGGCTGCAGGAGGATTCCCTCCGGTGTGGCCTGTACGACAGCCTTGGTTCCGTCCTCTATGTGAAACTGCTTTCGCAGCCAGGCGGGGATGACGACCTGTCCCTTCGTGGTGAACCAGACCGCGTCAGTCTTGGTGGTTGAATTCATGGCCATACGCTGACTCGGTCAGAAAAGTCCGTCAAGAATATATTTGTAAGCCATGTTTTTGAATGTCAGACATTTAACAATTGCACTGATTCCACTTATTTCTCCCCGACAAATATCGGCCCGGCGTGGCGGGGGCATCCTAATATTCTTCATGGTCAAGCCGTTCTTCGCGGCCAAAGCCAGGACGCCGGAGCCTATTACGCTGGATCCGGCAAAAGAGCCGCTCTTGTTTGCCTTCGTTCAAAAGATCTGCGGGCTCGTTGGCGCACCCGTGCCATGCCGCATCGATGTGGATTGCCAGGTGAATGCCTCAGCGGGCCTCCGGCGCGGTCTCTGGAGCACAGACCTCGTGCTAACGATTGGCCTTCCACTCGCATCGGGAATGGACATGCGACAATTCGCCGGCGTGCTGGCGCATGAGTTCGGCCACTTCGCGCAAGGCGCGGGAATGCGGCTCACCTATATCATCCGCCAGATCAATTTCTGGTTTGCCCAAGTCGTTTACGAACGCGATGCGTAAAGAGTTTGGGTTGCCGGAGGACGCCACGTCGCCTGGCGAGCAAGAGACCGCCGCTCGCTCTGCGCTCAGCGAAACGTCGGCTGCCCTCACCGATCGGCTCACAGCGCTCGAGCCTTTCATGGGTGCGCTGCGTCAGCGCGTGACAATGCCGCTACGATTTGCGCTGGCGCACAGCAGCGCATCGAACCCGGAAGCGGCCATCGAGTTGGCCGAACTTGTACCGCTCCTCGCCGCCGTCGGAGCACAGATGCCCCGTGCGCACGAAATTGATTCAAAGCTCCGCCCATTTACCCTGCTCGCGCAAAGCCGCAACAACTATGCAAATCCGGCAGAGTTGGGCAAGGTAGGTTCGCAACTCACGGCTGAATTGCGGTCTCTGAACGGCGAAACCCAGGAGCAACTGAAGCCGTTCCCTTATCCATTTCCGCACGCGCGTGGCCGGATAACGGTCGCGGATTACGCGCGCTCTGAACAAGCCAGTAAGAACGATTGCCACCGTGTGTACCTGGACAGTACTGCGCATGTGGAGCGCTTGTTCGCTCTGCACAGCAGGCTCATCGGCCGAATAGTCACGCACGGAAACGCAGCGGAAACGAAGCTCGAAAAGCAGTAGAGAAATGCGTTACCCTTTGTTGCGTTTGGTTGCGTAAAACGATCTTGAACAGCTCGGTTTTAAGCATCGATGCAAGCGGCTGAAATAAAATAGTGGTTTTTGGATCATGGCGATAAATGGGATTCCGGCCAGGAATTTTTCACTTTCGGAAAGAAAGACATAAGCCATCGCGTCTCTATCTCCAGATGCAAACAGGAAAAGGGGAGCCATTCATGAAGAACAAAGTGGTTATTGAAGCTACAAGCCATATGACAAGCTGAGTCACGATCTTCCCAATTACCAACCGGCTATTTGTTTACCTTGATTCGCAAACCACGCACTTTCCATATCGCTTCTAT
>JBDTOW010000881.1:0-2674 GCA_039933075.1 Verrucomicrobiota bacterium
CCGGGGGAAACCAAATAGTAAATGTCGTATCACCGACCGCGAAACGCTGTTTGTTAATGAACGGCAGAACGAGCTTAGGAACGTCATCGATGATCTGAAGTGTGCCCTCCGTTTCTGCTATCCTGTGGTAATACGAAATGCCGCGAAGCCACGAATCAGCAAACTTCGCCAGGCCGGATGGGAACGGGACACCCGGATCATTGCGATGATTCTCCTGGGTGATGCCGTAAAGGGTCGGCTGCATTGAACCTGTCGGGATCTTGAATGGTTGCAGAAAAAAAGTCCGAATGCTCATCGCGACTGCCATCGCCACGAGGAAGACCTCGACATTATCCCGAATGCTTGCGTGCGGATACGATTTCAGCCACTTGTTTGCGACGTTCTCCAGGTTAGCCATCCGTTCCTGGAGTTTCTTCTTGTCCTCCCCTGCCCTAATCGCATCCAGAACGGTGCTCCGTGCCTTGCTGACGGCTTCAATGGCCTGCGGACTGAGCAGATCGCGCTGAGCGTTCAGGATCTTCCAGACGTGTTTGCACATGTCATTTGCGACCCGAACCGTTCGAGAAAGAAACCAGCGAGGATTCAGCAGCATAGATACTTTGGGGGTTCAGGGGTGCTTCGGTTCAAGATTTCAGCACTTCGATGAATGCCTCCTGCGGGATATTGACCGAGCCAACGGATTTCATACGTTTCTTGCCTTCTTTTTGTTTTTCCAGAAGTTTTCGTTTCCGGCTGATGTCGCCACCGTAGCATTTAGCCGTCACATCTTTTCGAAAAGCGCTGATGGTTTCGCGCGCGACAATCTTCCCGCCGACCGCTGCCTGGATCGCCACCTGGTATTGTTGACGGGGAATTACCTCCTTGAGTTTTGCGGCGAGCCCCCGTCCTCGTGCGTCGGCTTTGCTTCTATGCACGATGCAGGAGAATGCGTCAACGGACTCGCCGTTGACAAGCAAGTCGAGCTTCACCATGTCCGACTCCACATAGCCGGCGAGTTCGTAATCCATCGAGCCGAATCCGCGCGTGATGCTTTTTATGCGGTCGTGAAAATCGATCAAGATCTCGTTTAACGGCAACAAAGTGGTGAGCATAACGCGTCGCGCATCGAGCGTTTCGGTATGGTCGATCGCCCCGCGTTTTTCTGAAATCAACGCCATCATGTCGCCAATGTACTCATTTGGGCAAATGACGAAGGCTTTGACCGTCGGCTCTTCGACCTTGGCGATGTAATTCGGCTCGGGCAGGAAAGCAGGATTGTCGATTTCTTTGAGAGTGCCGTCGCTCAGACTCACCTTGTAAACAACGCTGGGGTAGGTTGCGATGATGTCCATGCCGTATTCGCGGCGCAGCCTTTCCTGGACGATCTCGAGGTGTAGCAGACCCAGGAAACCGCAGCGAAAACCGAAACCCAGAGCGACGGAACTCTCGGACTGGTACACAAAGGCGGAATCGTTTAGCTGCAGTTTTTCCAGATTTGATTTGAGATGTTCATAATCCGCCGTGTTGATGGGGTAGATCCCGCTGAAAACCATCGGACGGACGTCCTGGAAGCCCGGCAATGCCGGCGAGGGATGGCGGACATCCGTGAGGGTGTCACCCATTTTCACGTCCTTCGGGCTTTTGATATTGGCAGTAAAATAACCGGTTTCGCCTGTCCCTAATTTATCGCGGATGTAGGGCTTGGGGTTAAAGCTGCCAACTTCCTTAATTTCCACCGTCTTCCCCGAATGCAGCAAGGTAACCTGCTGACCGGATTTCAGCTCGCCGTTGAACACGCGGACGTGAGTGACGACACCTTTATAGGTATCGAAATACGAATCGAAGCCCAATGCTTGAAGCGAAGGGGCATTCGTCGGCGCGGGAGGCGGAATCCGCTCGATGATGGCTTCCAGAATCTCGTCGATGCCAATTCCTTCCTTGGCACTGGCCAGAATTGCGGTGTCAGCCGGGATTGCCAGAATATCCTCCAACTGCGTTTTCGCCAGCGCCACATCCGCGTGGGGCAGATCGATTTTATTAATCACCGGTATGATGGCCAGGTTTTGCTTCATGGCCAAATGGACATTGGCCACCGTTTGTGCCTCGACGCCCTGGGCGGCATCGATAATAAGCAAAGCCCCTTCGCAGGCGCTCAAACTGCGGGAGACTTCATACGAAAAATCAACGTGCCCCGGCGTGTCGATTAGGTTCAACTCGTACGTCTCACCATTCTTGGCCTGATAGAGCATCGTGACCGGATGAGCCTTGATGGTGATACCGCGCTCTCGCTCCAGATCCATCGAGTCCAGCATCTGCTCATGCATGTCGCGGCTCGCGATTGTGCCAGTTCGCTGCAATAAACGGTCTGAAAGAGTCGTCTTCCCGTGGTCGATGTGGGCGATAATACTAAAATTGCGAATATGTGCTACGTCCATGAGCCAATTTTACCTTCTCGATCGTCTTCAATCCTGGAGCGGGTAAAGGACTCCCCTGCCCTCTCATTTCATCATTTTGTCAGGACAATTAATTTTGTATCCGCGAGAAGATAACGGCGTTTGCACTGAAGGAAAGGGCAAATTGTGCCGTTGGATTCGGATGTGGCGATTGCACTCGTTGTTTGCTCAACCAAATCTGTTCACTCGGGTCCGCGCCCGGCCGGCTGCCGTTGTATCAGGCTGACTTATGGTAGGGCGAG
>JBDTOW010000882.1:0-2669 GCA_039933075.1 Verrucomicrobiota bacterium
CGCGCGTGTTAATCCTTTCTCGCGCCGATTCTTTGCGAGATTAATCGAAACATCGGCATCTGCCAGCGGGACGCTGGCAGCACGCTAAGGACCTAGGACAGCGCTTCCCGCGTTATCGATCAATTCAACGGATTGTGTCACGCCAGGGTTCTCGATTTGCTGAACCCCGCGGAGGGGGTTTACGAAGACGGCGGTGTGATTGAAAGCCACCGGACGACCTCCGCCGCGTGTTTATCGGGAGGAAAGATCGGATAGAAAACCTTCGTAATCCGGCCTTGCTCGATGATGAGCGTCAGCCGCTTGATCAGAGTCATCCGGTTGAATTCAAACGTCGGGAGGCGCAAAGCCGCGGTGAATCGGAGATCCGCGTCGCTCAAAATCTCGAACGGCAACTGAAGTCGTTGAACCAACTCCTGCTGATACGCCGTTGTTTGCGTGCTGAGACCAAATGTTTCCGCGCCCAAAGAACGCAACTGCGTGTGCTGATCGCGAAAGGCACACGTCTCCGGAGTGCAACCACGCGCACCCGGAATTAGATCCCAGTCTTTCGGCACGGGCACTCCCGGCGTGCCCGTGCGTGGATAGCCATAGAGGACAATTCGCTTAGCGGAGATGTCGTGCAAACAAACCTGAAGATTCCCCGTCGATGGAAGACCCGCACGCGGGACCTCCATGCCGACAAGATGATCGCAAGCCCCGTCATCGACCGGCACGGGAAGATTGGGCGGCAGATCGAAGCGATCATTTGTGCTCATGGTGGAAAGAATCAAAAGATGACCCAACTACAACTCTTGTCCAAGAAAGATTCCAAGAATATCGGTGGACTGCGGCGGACTGGGCGGATGACAGAATCGGCCCCTTCGCTTCTGAGGCCAACCCCCGTTCCGACCTGGTTGTGTGGCCAAATGAGCGCCGGGTCCGCCAGGTCTTGGAGTGCGGCAACGGAGTCTTCGGAGTTGCCGCTTTCGATGGGCGAGAGGCGTTAGGTTGGCGAAAGCGGTGACTTCTCATACTCCGTCACCGCACTCGAAAGACACACGCCCGCGCCTTGGACTGCGACGGCACGACGACGCTTTTCCTGCACGCCCCGCCAACAATGGACACTCTCGAAACCGGACCGACGCCCTCGCCTTTCTCCACCGTGCAGCCAAAGCGGGAACATGTCCACGCACTCCAAGACCCTGGCGCGCTCTCGCTCGCACCCTCGTCCATAGTCCCTAATCTTGATCGGGCTCGAAGGTTTGTTGATCGCGTGGATGGGCCGATCGAGTGACAGTGTCAACAGCCGTTCCCCAGCGACCTGCCGGCGCGAAACCGCCATTGACTCCGTTCGGGCGGGAGCGCTATTTTTCCAAATGTGAACAGCGATCGAACATCACCTGGATCGATTCATCGCTTGCGCGAAGGTTCCGGTTTTACCCTCATCGAACTGCTCGTCGTGATCGCGATCATTGCGATCCTGGCGTCGATGCTGCTGCCGACCCTGGCGCGAGTCAAAGAGAACGGCCGGCGCGCCTACTGCACGAACAACCTGCGCCAGATCGGCCTCGGGATCCAACTCTACCGCGATGACAACAACGACCGCCCGCCGCTCTACCTGGTAAACCCGGGCAGGAACTCCGGGTTGCCAGGTGGCAACACGAATTATCTGGAGAACGGCTACCTGCCCAACACGAATTCCTTTATCTGCCCGTCGGATCGCACGCGAGGCCACATTCCGATTGATCTGAACTGGGAGTATTTTGGAAAAATCGGCGATTTCACGACGAGCTACGCCTATCACATGGGAGCTCCGGAACAGACGACCCCGGACGGCAAGAAGTGGCTGGCCGAGCAGATCCAACGTTGGAACGCGCGCTTCATTGTAGCTGCTTGTCCGTGGCACCGCCATCTCTGGCAAGGCTGGCTCAAAACAAACCAATCCGGTTGGGGCAGTCGGCAGACGAGGATAAAGGACCTGGCCCTGCGCTACGACGGAAGCGTCGATAGCTTTGTTTGGCCCGCCCTGAACTGGGATGAGGAACCCTACGTGAAGAACCGCTAATTAGGGCCATAATTCCGCGGCTTCTGATTGTCATTTAGGGGCAGGCAGCCTTGCCTGCCGATTTGAGCGGCTTCCCGCCGCCAGTTTCAAGATTCCTCGAGAACGACACGTAGGTCGCAGAGAAAGTCTTTGACATACCTAGCAGTGTTATGTGATGCTCCATCCATGCTGTCAAAGGAACTTGTCGCCGCGAGCACAGTGCCTCTGGTACTTTCGGTCCTCACCCAGGGCGAAAGCTACGGCTATGCGCTCATCCAACGCGTTCGCGAGCTCTCGGACGGCCGGATCGCCTGGACCGAAGGAATGCTGTACCCCGTGCTGCACTGGATGGCGGACGAGGGTCTCGTGGAATCCGAGTGGAAGGAGGCTGAATCCGGTCATAGACGGAAATATTACCGCATTTGCCAGGAGGGCCGAAAGGCACTTCAGGCAGAACAGAAGGAGTGGCTGACCGTCCATGCAACACTTACGAAATTATGGAAAACCCAACCCGGTTTGATCTGAACGAAGCCATCCAATGTTGGCGAAGGAACATGGCGGCTTCCCCGGCGTTCCAACCTGACGATCTTGACGAGCTCGAATTTCATCTGAATGACTCGATCCGATCGTTTAAGAGCAAAGGACT
>JBDTOW010000883.1:0-2660 GCA_039933075.1 Verrucomicrobiota bacterium
AACGAAGATCCGGCGACCATGAGGAATGCTGCCTTTCATCCGGGTGGCACCGCGATCAAGGGGAAGTTTGTGACTCATAACGGACGAATCAACGTGGGCTTCGTCGATGGCCACATCGAGAACATGAAGCACAAGAAAGTCATGGAGATTCAACAGGGCCTCCAGACAAGGATCTATTTCGAACCCTACTATGAGCGTTAGTTCGTCCCATGCCTATCCGGTTGCTTGCCAAATCTGGGAGCGCGAGCATCGCTCGGCTCCGCTGAAGCCCATTTCCATTGGCCGAGCAATGCTCGGCGTTCCGCTAAGATCGACTTGTCAATAAACCGGATAGGCATGGTTCGTCCCGCCGCGGCTTTCCGATCCGAGCGCCCGGTCAAATCCCGCCCAGGTACGCGCTTCTCACCTGCGGATTCTGCCGCAACGAAGTGGACTCATCTTGCAGCGTGATTCTTCCGGTTTCCAGCACGTAACCGTAGTGCGACACTTCCAGCGCCAGATTCGCATTTTGTTCGACAAGCAGGATCGTGATGTTCTGTTGGCGGTTGATTTCGACAATTTTCTGAAAAATAGTCTTAACCAGTAGCGGCGCAATTCCCAGCGACGGCTCGTCCAGCATCAGAAACTTTGGTTTGCTCATCAGCGCTCGCCCGATGGACAGCATCTGCTGTTCTCCGCCGGAAAGAGTGCCCGCCACTTGTTTAAGCCGCTCCAGCAGGCGCGGAAAGATGCTGAAGACGTAATCCATCTCGCGTTGAATCGTCTCTTTGTCGGATTGCAGGTACGCCCCGGCCCTTAAATTCTCCAATACCGTCAGATTGGCGAACACCATCCGCCCTTCGGGCACATGAGAAATCCCAAGCTTGACGATTTGATGCGGTGGCAGGTTGCCGATGTTTCGGCCCTGATAGATCACTTCGCCACTTTGGGTTTTCACCAGACCGGAGATTGCTTTTAGCGTCGTTGTTTTGCCGGCGCCATTTCCGCCGATCAGAGTAACGATATCCCCCTGCTTAACCGTGAGAGAGACGCCATGCAACGCGGAAATGGCGCCATAATTGACCGTAATGTTCCTCACTTCGAGCATCGTTCACTGCGGCGTCAAGTGTTCCTCTCCCAAATAGGCTTCGATCACCTTGGGATTTCTGCGCACTTCCGTGGGGGTACCTTCAGCTATCTTAATGCCGTAGTCGAGCACAGCGATGCGTTCGCAGATGCCCATCACGACCTGCATGTCGTGTTCGACGAGCAGCACGGCGATTCGATATTTGTCCTGAATGAACTGGATGAGTTTCATCAGTTCGACTTTTTCAGTCGCGTTCATGCCGGCAGCCGGTTCATCCAGCAGCAGCAACTTCGGGCGGGTCGCCAGCGCGCGAACGATCTCCAAGCGGCGTTGGCTACCGTAGGGCAGACTTTTCGCGTTGGCATTGCGGTGGCGTCCCAACTCAAATATATCGAGCATCTCCATCACCTGCGCCTCCACCCATTTCTCCTCGTCCAGGAAGGCTCGACCACGCCACAACGCGTGGGAAATACCGCTCAGCACGTGCAGATGAAATGCCACCCGAACGTTGTCGAATACGGACATTGAACCGAACAGCCGGACGTTTTGAAATGTCCGCGCAATCCCTTTCGCCGTGATTTGATCGGGTTTGCTGCCGTGAATCGGTTTCCCCTGAAAAAGGATTTGGCCTTCCCCGGGCCAATAGACACCTGTGATCAGATTAAAGACGGTGGTCTTGCCTGCACCATTTGGGCCGATGAGCCCCATCAGTTCGTTCTCCCGAACATCCAATTCCAAAGCTGAGACGGCGGTCAATCCGCCGAAACGAATGCTGCATTTCGCCAATCGGAGAAGTGGATCGTAGGTCGTGGTGGCCGGCTGGCTCATGCCTTTTTTATTCTGGTCCAGATGAATCTGTCCCAAAACTTCCGCGCCCTATACCAGATCTGCGTCAACCCGTTCGGACAGGTGAGCATCAGGATTATCAGCAGAAGCGAGTAGAAGATCATCCGATAGTCGCCAAACGACCGCGATGCTTCGGTGAGCACAGTGAGTAATATCGCCGCGACGATGACTCCGACCGTGTTGCCCATGCCGCCGAGAATGACCATCACCACGATCTCAATCGATTTCATGAAATTGAATCCTTCCGGGACCAGGAATTGTTTGAAGTGGCCGTACAATCCGCCGGCAATGCCAGCAAAGAAAGAACCGATGATGAACGCCGTGACCTTGTATTTGGTGGTATTTATCCCCATCGCTTCCGCGGCGATTTCGTCGTCATGCACCGCCAGAAAACCGCGACCGTAAGTCGAGTGAACCAGGTTGACGACCACGTAGGTGCATAGTGACGCCAGAAAGAAAGTCCAGAAAAAGTTGGTGTACGACGGGATTCCGGTGAACCCTCGCGCGGCGCCCACCGAATCCATGTTTTGCAGGACGACCCGGATGATTTCGGCAAAACCGAGAGTCGCAATGGCGAGATAATCTCCCTTTAAACGCAAGCATGGCACACCCACCAACAATCCGGACAGCGCTGCCACCAATCCGCCACAGAATAGGGCGCAGACGAACAGTACGGACGTCGCCAAGGGGCCATTTGCGCCACCAAGCAGTGGCAGAACTCTGGGCCCGAGGTAAGTGGTAATCGACG
>JBDTOW010000884.1:0-2655 GCA_039933075.1 Verrucomicrobiota bacterium
GTCGTCGCTTTTGCCGGTCGTCACCATGTCACGGACTTTGTCGAACAGCGTCTTTACTTCGGACTTGGTCTTTCCTTTGAGCGCCTCGGTGAGCAGCGACGCTGAGGCCTTTGATATGCAGCAACCCGAACCGACGAAACTAATGTCCTTGATGACCTCGCCGTCGATGAGGAGGAAGAGCTTGAGTTGATCACCACAGAGCGGATTCTGACCTTGCGCCATCCCGTTCGCGCCCGCCATCTCGTGAAAATTTCGCGGCCGTTTGCAGTGGTCCAGAATGACCTCCTGATAAAGGTCTGTCAGATCGTCAGACATAGCTCAGTCATTCATCACTCGGAATTCGCTATTTCTTCCCGGCGAGAAGCGGGTTTTCTTCAAGCCGATCCCAAATCAACTTGTCGATCTCTTCTCGCGCGGGTTCGCACTTCACGCGATCGATAATTTCGCCGGCAAAGGCGTGAATCAGCATCTGCTTCGCCGTCTCGAGGCCGATGCCGCGTGCGCGAAGGTAAAAGATCGATTCAGGGTTTAATTGGCCGATCGTCGCGCCGTGCGTGCACTTCACGTCGTCGGCGTAGATCTCCAGTTGCGGTTTGGTGTCCGCCGTTGCTTCGTCGGAGAGCAGAATATTTTTATTGGTTTGTTTTGCATCGGTCTTCTGCGCCTCGGGCCGGACCAGGATGCGCCCGTGGAAAACACCTCTAGACCGGTCGTCGAGGATACCGTTGAAATACTCGTGACTGGCGCAACGTGCTTTAACATGCTCGACAATCATATGGTGGTCGGCGAGTTGTTCTCCTTTCGTCAGGTACAGGCCGTTCAGAATACATTCGAGTCCTTCTCCAACCAGCCGTGTCCGGATGTTGTTGCGCGAAAGGCGCGCTCCCAGCGCGAAGGAGTGTGAAATAAAATTGCAACGCCTGCCCAGGTCCGCGTGGAGAGTGGCAATGTGATAGGCATCGAGACTTTCGTCCTGGAATTTCAAGTGCTCGACGATTGCGCTGTCGCCAACCACAAACTCCGTCACCGCGTTCGTAAAATAAGGCGTGTTGGCCGTGCTGATGTAACTTTCAATCACGGTCAATTGAGCACCTGGATCGGCGATGATTAAATTGCGGGGATGCGTTGTGGCGCCGGCCTCCGATGCGGTGGAGATAAAAAGCAATTGAACTGGCTCGGGCAGCGCTTGGCCGGGCGGTACGTAAATGAACGCGCCGTCGTGGAAGAAAGCGGTGTTGAGCGCCGCGAAAGCGTTGTCGTTGGTCTGCGCGTGTTGCGCCAGGTTTTTCTCAAGCAAACCCGAATCGTTTGCCAGCGCAGCCGCGAGGCTTCCCGCTTTGACGCCGTCGGGCAGCGTGCCGAGGGTCGAGAGCGCGTCCGAGTAATGGCCGTTCACAAACACCAGCCGGCTGCCGGGCATTCGGGCAAAGGTGAATTGACCCAGTGTCTCCGTCGTGACCCCGCGCAAATCCAATTCGAGAATCGGTTTGAACGGAAGCTTTGTTATTGGGCCGACGTTCGTGAAACGCCAGTCTTCGTGTCGGAGGGTGGGAAAACCGAGCTCCGCGAAGCTGGCTATGCCCGCCTTGCGAATGGGAAAGACCCATGAGGGGTGCTTGCCCGTGCTGGGTTCGATCAATCGCTCGAAGTGAGCCAAGTACGAGTCAGTGGCTGGCGCGGTCGATTTTGTTTTCGTGGCAATCATGGTCGATGTCATGCAAAAGAGACGGTCCGCTACGCCTTGGCCGTAACCATGCAGTAAGAAGAAAGGCTCGCCCTCGCCCCGGCCCGCTGCCGTTGAATTAAGACGGTTGTCCGAGCGGCGACCGAACTGCCGTTCTCTAGCTCCAGAGGAGCGACATCGTTATAGACACCGATCCCAGACGACGAAAAGCCCCATCGGGGCGGCATATTCATTTCCATGTCGCTCCGCTGGAGCTTTGGGTTTCGTGATTCCATAACTATAAATATTTCGCCCCGCGGGAGCTAAAGACACAGGCATCGCAGCATTTTTTAACGGCAATGCCGCTGGGCCTTCTCCCCCGAGGAGAGAGAACCTTCTGCGGCTGCTACACACTCACTGGTCAGTGACTCTTTCCAGCGCGGCCGCGTAGCGCAGATTTGTAATCTGCCGTTTCGCCGATTTGCAATCGGCAGAGCGTCCGAAAGTTCGAGCGCACTGGCGCATGCCGATCTGCCGCAGAATGCCATTCTCCGATACAGCAGATTACCAATCTGCGCTACGCCAAATACATACGGATGCAACTCGTCCGAGGGCCGCGCCCTGCTTGATTTGTCAGGCTGTTTGCAATTCACTCTTGATGATCAAGTCGTAGCCTTTTTCCTCGAGCTCCAGCGCGAGTTCCTTACCCCCGGAACGGGCGATGCGTCCATCCACCAGCACATGGACAAAGCCGGGAACGATAAAATTCAAGAGCCGCTGATAATGAGTGATGACAAGCTGGGCGTTGTCCGGGTGTTGCAGTTTGTTGACACCGGCGGAGACGACTTTGAGCGCGTCGATATCGAGACCCGAATCGGTTTCATCGAGGATGGCGAGCTTGGGTTCGAGCACGGCCATCTGGAAAATCTCGTTGCGTTTTTTCTCGCCGCCGGAGAAACCGTCGTTAACCGGCCGTCGCAAAAAGGCCTCCG
>JBDTOW010000885.1:0-2649 GCA_039933075.1 Verrucomicrobiota bacterium
TGTCCGGGGAATGCAGATTGATGCCGAGACCGTTTACTTTATCCCGCAAGAAGGCGCGCAAATTTGGGTGGATAACCTGGCCATCCTCGCCAAAGCGCCGAATCGCGACATGGCCGAGAAATTCATCAATCATGTGCTCGACGCGAAAACAGGCGCGCAACTATCCGATTTCACTCGATATGCCACGCCGAACAAAGCGGCGCGACAGTTCATCCGACCGGAAGATTCGAACAACGCCGCCCTGTATCCGCCGCCCGAAATCATGTCCAAACTCGAATTCCGCCTCGACTCCGAAACTAATTCTGCGTTCTACAGTACCGTCTGGTCTCGAATCAGAGCGAAATAGTCACATGCGATACAGCGTGGTTGCTGATCAGGGTTGCAAAATCAGTTTCTTGGACGGTCATGTGACCCAGCGGCTTGCGCCGACAGCAAAGCACAAGAACAAAATGCGAGGTTTCCTTGACCGTTTGGAAATTACGCCGATAGAGAAATGTAGTTGTTAGGTTGTTGTTGGAAAGCGGCTCAGAAATGGGCCGCTTTTTTGCTGCTAAAAGCCAGGCTGCTTCCTGAATCGCCCACCAGTTCAAATTTATTGCCCGGCCACGCGAAGCTCATTATTCTAATCGCCATGAAAATTCCCTCTGCTTTTCAAGCGCCCCGACGCTTGCTCATGGGGCCGGGACCCAGCAACGTCGCACCGTCGGTCCTCCAGGCGATCTCGCGGCCGGTGATCGGCCACCTTGATCCCGCCTTCATCCAGATGATGGACGAGATCAAAGTGATGCTCCGATCGGTTTTTCAAACGAAGAACGAACTGACCTTTCCCGTGAGCGGCACGGGCAGCGCGGGCATGGAATTCTGCTTCGTGAACCTCATCGAGCCGGGCGACGAGGTGATCGTCGGCGTCAACGGCGTTTTCGGAAATCGCATGGTGGACGTGGCCGAACGCTGCGGAGCTCGAGTCATCAAGGCCGAGTCGCCCTGGGGCCGGATCATCGAACCGCAACAGATCGCCGACGCCCTCAAACGCACGCGCCCGAAACTCGTCGCAATTGTCCACGCGGAAACTTCGACTGGAGCACTGACACCCGTCGAAGAAATCTCGAAACTGGTTCATGACGCGGGCGCCTTGCTCGTATTGGACACCGTCACCTCGCTGGGCGGATGCCCGGTCCGGATTGACGAATGGAAGGTGGATGCCGTTTACAGCGGAACCCAAAAATGCCTGAGTTGCCCGCCGGGTCTCGCGCCCGTATCGCTGAGTCCGAACGCCCTTGGAATCGCTGCACACCGAAAAACCAAGGTGCAAAGCTGGTACCTCGACGTCAACCTGTTGGCCTCCTATTGGGGCCAGGACCGCGTCTATCATCACACGGCTCCAATCTCGATGAACTACGCCTTGCACGAGGCGTTGCGGTTGGCATTGCTCGAGGGCCTGGAACAACGCTGGCAACGGCACGAACAAAATCATCTCGCGCTAAAGAGCAGCCTTGCGGAAATGGGGCTGGCTTTGGCTTCTCAGGAAGGCCATCAGCTTTGGCAACTCAACGCGGTGCGCGTGCCGGAGGGAGTGGATGAAGCAATCGTGCGCAAGAAACTACTCACAGACTTCGGCATCGAGATCGGCGCAGGCCTTGGCCCGCTCAAAGGACAAATTTGGCGCGTCGGTCTGATGGGCGAAACCAGCACCACCGACAACGTGCAGACGTTCCTCTCCGCGCTTGGCCAGATTTTCCACCAGGCAGGACACCGACCCGACCGGGTCACGGCCCAGACCGTGGCTCATTGAGCTGGCGACGCCGGTTGTAAACGCGAAACCGCCGGGGCCGGTCCTTCAGCGAGGTCGAATGCCAGCACACGATCCACGTGATTCATTGAGGAACTGACGGCGCCTCGCTATAAACCCGGCCGGGTCCGGCCGAACGTTCCCGTCGTGAATGAGACACAAATCAAATTCGACACTGTTGCATGCGTTTTTGCTTTTCTTGACAGTGTTCGGCGAGTTCACGCAACGGTCGCTTTTCGCGCAATCGAGCAAACTCGAGCCCGGACTGCTGGTGACATACGCTTCGCTCGATGACAATGCGCGCGCCACGGATTTGACGGTGACACCAAACGTGTGCCTTTATGTCGAAGCCGGCAAAGCTCCGACGCCGTTTCTTCCCGGCGGAAAGTTTACCGCTGTGTGGACCGGATTTGTGGCTGTGGACATTCGTTCGGATTATGCATTCGAGGCTGAACTCAATGGCGAGCTCAAACTGGAGATCAATGGCGCCACAGTGCTCGAAGTGAAAGGCACAGGTGATGCGGCGCCGTCGAGCAAACCGCTTCGCCTTCACAAAGGAACGAATACGCTGACTGCCACGTTCCGAAGTCCGGCGCAAGGCGACGCATTCCTCCGGCTCTTCTGGTTCAACAGGGAAACGGTCCGTCAGCCGATCCCGCTTGCGGCACTCACCCGTTCGACCGCGAACGCCGCCCTCGAGCAGGCCCGCCGAGTACGGCTGGGACGCCAATTATTCGTCGAATTCCGTTGCGCGAAATGTCACTCCGTTCCACCGCCCGAATTCGGAATGCCTGAGCTGGCGATGGACGCGCCGTCGTTCGACGAGATCGGCTCGCGGCGCAACTACGATTGGCTGGCGC
>JBDTOW010000886.1:0-2647 GCA_039933075.1 Verrucomicrobiota bacterium
GTGGCGCCTTTTTTCTTACCCAGGAATGGCTTAACGATGAGATATACCACATCACGGACAGGCATATAGCGTAGAAAGCGCCGCAACAGCCGGAAGGTTTGGACCGGATAGTGAAGCAGTTTATAACGGAACAATCGGCGCAGACCGGCGCTGCGGGTCTCGTGAATCAGTTCGCCGGCGAGACAGGTCGGATCGATTGCCGAACACTTGAAATACTTGTACCAATCGGTCGCGTCATTCACCAGGCCGCGCTTTACGTATTCATGCCACATCGGCGTGCCTCGATAGACACACAGCCGGTTGAACCCAAAGGTGTCCAGCGGCAGCCTCGAAGCAAAGTCAAAGGTCGCCCGCATGTCTTCGACCGTTTCATCCGGGGAGCCAACCACAAAAAAGCCGTGAACGATCTCGATGCCAGCCTTCTTGGCGTTTTTCACCGCGGTCTCCACCTCGGCCAGCGTCTGCTCCTTGTTCAACCGGTCGAGGATCTTCTGGCTGCCGCTCTCGATCCCGAACATGAGCGTTCGGCAGTGCGCTTTGGCCATCGCCGGAAACAGGTGCTGGGCGACGGAGTCCACCCGCCCTTCACAGCCCCATTGAATGGTGCTGCCCTGGTCATTCAGGCCTTTGCAAATAGCTTCAATCCGCTTCGGCTGAAGCAGGAAATGGTCATCCACAAAATAAACCGCCCCGTAGCCCAGCTCCTGGAGATGCTTGAACTCGTCCAGAACATGCTGCGGAGTCCGCGAACGCCACTTCCCTTCGTTGAAAACCGGAATGTCGCAGAAAACACAGGACCATGGGCAGCCGCGCGACGTCTGCATCGTCGTAAACCGCTCCAACGAGAGCACGCACGGCACATCCAGCGGCATCGATTCAACGAAGTCCAGTTTCAAACTCTCGCGATCGGGAAACGGCCACTGATCCAAATGACGTTCCGTCACTCGATTCGGATTGTTGACCACCTTGCCATCCTTCGCCCATGTCAAACTCGCCACGCCGGACGGATCATCCAGATGCTGGACCAAGTCGAGAATGAGCTGTTCGCCGTCGCCGCGGCAGACGAAGTCCACCTCCGGGCATTGCTGCTTCACCAACGGGGCGTTGAGGCTCACAAACACGCCGCCGAATGCCAGTTTCACCTCGATATTGGCAGCCCGAATCTCGCGGGCAAGGATTTTGGCGTACGGATAACTGGTGGTACTGAGGAAACTCAACCCGACCAGCGAGGGTCGGTGGCGCTGGATTTCCGCGATGATGACGTGATTGGGGGTTTCGGGATTGGCCTGATCGAACATCACGCACTCGTGGCCGGCGCGTTTGAGCACCGCCGAGAGCGACATAATACCGATCGGGGGGAACCCCATGACGCGGAGGTTTCCGTTTTTGGCCCGCGTTTTAGCGGGAAGAGCGTAGAACTGAGGGTCACGAACATGGATCAGGAAAACCTTCATAGAAACCTCCAATGGATTGGCAGCAGATAGTAATTGGGATCCTTTCGCAGACGTCCGACTCCTGTGGAGTGGATGCCGATCCCATGTGGTTGCACGGCGTATGCGTTGTCAATCATGCTCATATACTTAGCGGAGCCAGTCTCTACTGCCGAACGATCACGGCGAAAGCCAGCAAAGAGTCGTCACTAATAACGAACCTGAATGCTATTGGCATTGCCATTGAGAAGCAACATAAAGAAAAGTCGTCGAAGCCCTCACCGTTGCCGTCGGTGCGTGCCCGCCGCTCTCGGTGCAAATCGCCAACGCTTCTTTCAACTCCTCAATCGAACCCGAAGAGGATGACGCGTACGGACGGCGTGTTGAGCAGCGTAAAAGGGTCGGTTCTTAAAAGGGTCGGTTCTTGATAGTGACACATGAAGAGCCGACAGTCACTCTCCCGGAGTGGATTGCGAAGGGTTTGAAGATGAGAACCCAGGGTTAGTTGGATCAACTGCTGTATCGCCGGAGCAAGTCCCGTGAGGAGTGTCTAATTCAAGAACTGACCACTTATCGGATACTCGACTCTCAGTCTGCGCGCCACGACCGGAACGTGGCCGCCGCCGCTTCATGTATCAATATCAAGAACCGACCCCGTCTAATTCACCGTTCGTTCGATGGCCTTCACGGTCTCCTGAATGTCTTGATTCAATCCGATTTGTTGGCGGATGATTTCGCCGTCGGCGTCAAGGACGGTGATGAGGTTCGAGTGAGTGAATTGGCCGGTCGCTTCCCTTTTGTATTTCACGCCGAGCAGCGCGGCGAGTTCGAGCGTGTCGTCGGGAGTGCCACGCAGAAGAGTCCAGCGGTTAAGGTCGAGTTGCTGGCGGTCGCGGTAGGTGCGGAGGACTCCCGGGGTGTCGCGCTCGGTGTCGAACGTGATGAGGGTGAAACCGACGCGGGCACGCGCACTCTCGGGCAGCGCGGCTGCGAGGCGCTTCATATCGTGGACAATAACCGGGCAGGCGTATTGGCAACTGGCGAAAAACATCGCAACGAGCTGGACACGGCCTCCGAGCGCGCCGAGTTTCATCGGCTCGCCAGTGTCGGTCGTCCACGTCGAGTCGAGTTGATAGAGAGATTTGTCGGTGAACGTGGTGGTGGCGGGCGCGGCGTTTGTGGCGCAGCAGGAAGCGACAAGCGAGTGCCCCGGCCGA
>JBDTOW010000887.1:0-2645 GCA_039933075.1 Verrucomicrobiota bacterium
AGTTTTGATCAATGCTGGCGGGCTTTATCTCAATTTATCAGGGGGGAAAGCGCGTCTTGAGCGGGGTGACGGCGATTGCGGCGGGAGGTGCTCACACCGTGGCGCTCGTTGGCACAGGGCTGGTGGTGCCCGTGTCTCTAAATTCGTGGTCCAGCGGGAACGAACTTATCCTCTCCTGGCCCACGAATGTGGCGGGGTTCACCCTGCAATCAACGCCCAACTTAACTCCGCCCGTGACCTGGATTGATTCCACGAATTTGGCTGCGGTAATCGGCGCGCAATTCACGGTTACGAGAACCATTTCCGGCAGCGCCCAGTTTTATCGGCTGAGAAAACCGTAGCTGGCCAACATTTTGTACCGCAAGGTCTGGCCGCAAACCATTGGCTCGAATCAGCATAACCAATCGAAGAAAGAACATGAAACCAAATGCACTCGCCGATTTCCGACCCAGTGCTGCCCGTTGCGGGCCGGCAGTTCTTTCGCCCTGTGGGGAGGTAGTGTGACGGATCCTTACTCCTTGAGCCTCGGATTCACCTTGGTGAATCCGATCTTGTTGAGTAATTCAATGAATCGCTTGTCCTTCCGGAAGGGATCCCACACCTCATAATAAAGGATCCAGTTCAGCGGACTTTCATACGTTCCATCCCGCTTTTCGCGGACGGCAAAAGATCGATTCAACCACTCAATGGCAGCATTCGTATCGCCGAGACGAAACTGAATCTCAGCTTTCCGATAGAAATCTCCGTCGAGATACTCTTTGGTATGGTTCCACTCCTCCTGCCAGTAGCCACGTGGACCCCCGCTGGCAAGCGCGGCTCGATCGCGTTCGAATCGCGCCTTGACGGCCGAAGGCTCGTCTCCGGACTCAATGTCTGCTTTCTCAAAGTAGGTGATGGCATTTGAGTAATTGCCCAGGGCCCGATAGGCGCAGGCCAGAGAATAGTCGGCTATTTGGTGATTAGCTTCCCACTCGAGCGTGCGCAGGTATGTCGCGATGGCATTGGTATAATCGCGCTGATAGAAATAAGTGTGCCCCCGGATGCGCCAACTTACGCCTTTGGACGGAAGAATTTTCTGGCTTAATTCCACTTCCTTCCGAGCTTCGACAGGGCGATCCCATGTCATGAGCATGCTGGCATACTGCCGGTGGGCGAACTCATACTTTGGATCTGTTCGGATGGCCCGTTTTGCCAGCTCTTCGGCTTTGGGAAAATCCCATTCGAACCAGTTTTCCAAGGACTCTGCGCAAAGGGCTGGAGCGGAGTTGGGAGCGAGCTTTCGGAGCTTTTCCGCAATGCCATGCATTTCTTTTGCGGATGTGACCGGCTCCCCTTCGACTCCTTCGCGCGACCGTAACCCCAACAAACCGACATAGGGTTTGGCGAAATGCGGATCCAGTGCGATGGCGCGGCGAAGATTGGCAAGGACTTCCCGGTAGCCCTTGAAGTTATCGTAACGAAGGTTCATCAACGCCTTGATGCACAGCGTATTCGCCAACTCGTTGGTCGAAGGCGGGCCGTCCGGAGAAACGTCCCCGCGCTGGTATCCAAGCCGAGGCGGGACAATGGCAATCAGGATCACCAGGACTGCTGCAGCCACGGCTGCCTTGCCGGCGATGCTTCCCCATCGTGCCAAAGACCGGATGCGTTTGACGGATTTACCTTGTCGCAACAATTCCAAGTCCTTGCGCATCTCCTCGGCGGTCTGATAGCGCTGACGCGCGTCGGGGGTGCAGGCTCGGATGATGATGGCGTTGAACTCGATCAGGTGGTCGCGGTCGGGGCGCGTAGCGATGTCGGGCGGCAGCGCGGGGAATTCCTTGCGGTCGGAGCCGGTGCTCATTTCGTAGAGCACTTTGCCCAGGCTGTAGAGGTCCGCTTGCGGTGTGCCCGCGCCTTCGGGCGGCAGGTAACCGTCCGTGCCCACGAACGAGCGCGTGGCATCGACACTCGTCACTAGGCCGATGTCCGCCAGCTTGGCGACGCCGTTCACGAAGATCACGTTGGACGGTTTCACGTCGCGATGCACCAGTCCGTGCCCGTGCAAGTGCGAAAGTGCGCGGGTGAGCGAGAGAGCGATGGAAAGGCACTCGTCGGCGGGCAGTGCGCCGCGGTCGCGAAGGTCGTGTTTGAGGGTGTGGGGCGCGTAGTGCGCCAAGGAAGAAGGCAGAAGGCAAAATGAAGAAACAGTATTGGCGCTTCGCGCAGGCTGGGGGTTCTGCATTCTGCCTTCTTCCTTCTGTATTTCCCAAGCGTCCGCCAACTCCATCACGTAGTAGAAAAACCCTTCGCCACGGCCCACGTAGAGGATCGCGACCTGGCTGGGATCAGAACGGGAGATTGGCTCGAAACGTTGAATGCCCTCGAACTCGCGCTCGAACGGACGGTCATGATCGAACGCCGCGCGCTGCACGATTTTCAATGCCACGAAGGAGCCGGTCACGTTGCGCGCGAGCCAGACTTCGCCGTAAGCTCCGCGGCCGACAGGGCGAAGCAGTTCATAGTCCGGGATGGACGGACTTGCGCGAGCGACCGGTGTGCTGATCTGCTCCGACATCAATCGGCAGCTTAGTTTGGCCAGGTGTCATCGGCCAGTCGAAATTGGTCGTGGTCACGGACCGAGCGGACTCGCGGTGTAAGTTTGA
>JBDTOW010000888.1:0-2644 GCA_039933075.1 Verrucomicrobiota bacterium
CCAGGCGCTTAAACCGGGGGGTCGCGTGGCATTCGTGGAATACCGAGGCGAAGATCCGACGGTTCCAATCAAGCTGGTTCACAAGATGACCGAAGCGCAGGTTCGGAAGGAAGCGGCGGTGCATCCGCTGGTGTGGGAAGAAACGATCAAAACCTTGCCTCGTCAGCATATCATCCTGTTCCGGAAAAAGCGTTCGGAATAGTCCGCGGACCACTGCTGTTGAATGTTGAATTAAGGCGGTTGTCCGAGCAGTCACCGAACTACCGTTCTTCAGCTCCGGCGGAGCGACATCGTCATAGCCACCGACTCCAAACGAACAAAACATTCCAAAAACCTGTCAGGGAGCCAGGAAATTCGAGGAAACAAAAGCTTGAAATCGGCGTGGATTTCCTGCCAATACATTGCCGGACCAATCGGTCAACACCTGCAGCAAATTGTTCGCACAGCCACACGCATGCCTGCCTCACAACTGCACTTAAACGCCGACACTCCACTTGGAGCCAACCTCATCGCGGACGGCGCCACCTTCCGTGCCTGGGCCCCGCGGGCTCAGGCCGTCTTCGTCAGCCTCAATCCCGATCCCGCGACATCCTGGGCGCCTAACGAGGCGGAACGATTGATCCCGGACGCGCACGGATTCTGGGCTGGATTTGTTCCCGGAGTGAAAGATGGCGGTGAATACAAGTTCTACGTGATCGGCGCGGGCAGCCAGGGTTTTAAGCGCGATCCGTACGCTCGCGAGCTGACGACCAGTCCGCCTTTCCCTCACAGTAACTGCGTGGTGCGAACTCCAAACAACTATCCGTGGCACGACCAGGATTTTCATCCGCCGGCGACCAATGACCTGATTATTTATCAATTTCATATTGGTACTTTTTACGGACCGGTGCGGGAACAGCGAGTCGCCAAGTTCCTCGACGTATTGGACCGGGTTGAGTACCTGGCCGCGCTGGGCGTCAACGCGATCCAGCCGCTGCCCATCGACGAGTTTCCCACGGAACACAGCCTGGGCTACAACGGCACCGACTATTTTTCGCCGGAAATGGATTACAGCGTGCCGGCCGCAGAAATGGGACCCTACCTGGCCCATGTTAATCGCTTGCTCGCTGGCCGAAACTGTCCGCCACTGACCGCCCCGCAACTGGCGATTCAAATCAACCAGTTTAAGGCTCTCGTTGATATCTGCCACCTCTATGGCCTGGCCGTCATTCTGGACGTGGTTTATAACCATGCCGGCGGTGATTTCGGCGACGAAAGCATTTATTTCTTCGACCGTGCGATTAACACGAGCAACAGCCAGAGTCTCTACTTCACCAATACGGGCTGGGCCGGCGGGCTGGTCTTCGATTTTGCCAAACCGGAAGTGCGCCAGTTCCTGATCGACAACGCCAAATTCTTCATCAACGAGTATCATGCGGACGGATTCCGCTGCGACGAAGTGACCGTGATCGACCGCAATGGCGGTTGGAATTTCTGCCAGGATCTCACGACCAAACTTCACTCACTTAAACCGTCCGCGCTGAACATCTCCGAGTACTGGAACGATGAACGGTGGTGGTCGATTTTGAGCGTGCAGGATGGAGGAGCAGGATTTGACGCCACCTGGCACGATGGCCTGCGCGAGAGCGTTCGCGGGGTTATCCAGCAAGCGACTGGCGGCCGCGATGCCAAGGTGAACCTTGACGCGCTCGCAAATTCTCTCTACCGGCCGTACAACTTTCCTGCGGCATGGAAAGCGGTTCAATTCCTGGAAAACCACGACCTGTTGTATGTCGACCACGAGGACCGCCAACTACGCATCGCCACTCTTGGCGATCCAACAAATTCGCGTTCCTGGTACGCGCGCAGCCGCGCCCGAGTTGCCACCGGTCTGTTGCTCACCGCGCCTGGAATTCCGATGCTTTTCATGGGCCAGGAATTTCTCGAAGATAAATTCTGGAGCGACAATCCCGCCTTCTTCAAGGACACTTTGATCTGGTGGGATGGCCTTCAATTGGACCGGGCGATGGGAGATCACGTCCGCTTCACCCAGGAGCTGACCTGGTTGCGCCGCCGGCAGCCGGCCCTGCGCGGCGAGAATATCCAGGTCTTTCACATCCAGAATGGCAATCGGATCATTGCATTTCATCGATGGCTGGAGGGCACTGGCCAGGATGTCGTCGTCGTGGCCAGCCTGAATGAATCAACCTTTTTCGATTACCAGCTCGGCTTCCCCGGATCGGGAAGCTGGTTGGAGATTTTCAACAGCGACATCTACGACCACTGGGTAAATCCGAATGGAGCCGGCAATGGCGGGCAGATCTTCGCTCAAGGTCCGCCAATGCACGGACTGCCTTGCTCGGCGAAGATTGTGATTCCGGCCAACGCGATCCTGGTATTTGCGCGCAATGCAGTGAACGAGTGAAACCGCTCTAAAGTGTTAGGCGAGTAAGAAAACGAAGGTAGGGACGGCGCCCTGCGCCGTCCGCGCCGCGTTCAGCGGCGCAACTCTGGGAGGGATTCGAACGCCCTCACCGTTCGTTCTGCCCGCTGGATACACGTTTAGCGTTTCGAGTGCACATGTAGGGCAACCATCTTGGCTGCCGGTTATCCGGGCATCCCGCCCGGAGTGCTCCACTTGCAGCAGGGATGCCGGTATCTGTTT
>JBDTOW010000889.1:0-2629 GCA_039933075.1 Verrucomicrobiota bacterium
AATCATCCCGGCGCCCGCCTTTCGGGCGTCTTCGTTCACTTCCTGCGTTTTGTCGTAAGGTTGGAACGCCTTCACCGCGTCTTCGTATTTCCTGCCGGGCTTCAGGAGGAACCGGGCTGCAACCAATTCCGGGTTTGTTCTGCTGCCAGGCAGGGCCATCTGCTCGCTGACCGGCGGCATGGCATCCCACGAATTGAAGACGTGCGTGACACCGTGCCGGGCCAGGCAACCGAAATATTCCTCGCGCAGCCAATCCTTGTTCCGCATCTCAATTGCGTAAGGCCAACCTTTCGGCAATTTGCCAAGGAACGAATCGAGATCGGCAACGAAATCCCGGCCGTACTTGTAATCGGTCGGATAGAAGCGGGAGAATTCGAACATCAGCACGCCCACCTTGTCGCGGATGTCTTCACACGGCTTGAGGAACGCGGTCGCGAACAAATCGGCATTTAGAAAATTCGCGTTTGGCTTGCCCGCGCGCAATCCGAAGCGGTCGAGGTTCGGAAACTTTCTCGTCGTGATTTCGTCGGTGACTTTGAAGCCGAACCTGAAATCGGACGGCACCTGATCGGCGAGTCCCTGAAGGTACTCGCGACGCGGAAAGGAATAATAGGCTGCATCGACACAAACCGTCTTGAAGACTTGGGCATATTCGGTCAGGCAATCGCGCTCGAAGCGTGTCTTTGCAACCTTACCCCGATATTCGTAGCAGGCTGGCGTGTAGAGTTGTCCGAACCAACCTTCGTACTTCCATGAAGACGTGCCGATGAACACACCTTTGGCGGCAAGTTCCGCCGACTTCACTTTCATCCGCTCGCGGTCGAAAGGCATTCGCGGATCAGATTATCCCAACCAGAAATCAAAGACGAGTCGTCTCCATTCCGCCGTGACCAGCGCTCGCTTCGTCAGGCGACGGCACCCTTTCGCCTTCCTGCGCTCGCGCTCGTCACGGCTGAACTTGCATCGCATCCGCGAGTCGCTTTCGTTATGCCGAATTCGGCATAACGGAAGTTATACCGCCTCCGGTTTTATGCCGCATGGTTTGCGATTTGCGCCGGTTTGATCGGGCCGATCCAATCGCCGACGCGGCATAAAGCGGAGGCTTTGTCAGAGTCCTTTGAGATAGCTCAACAGTTGGTCGTCGGGGCGGTATCGCCCTGGCTTACTTTGCGCCGGGTTCATTTTGTCGAGAATGGCCTGCTTTAACTGGAGGTTCGCATCCAAGTAGATCTGCGTTGTTTCAAGCGACTCGTGCCCGAGCCAGATCGCAATTAGCGCTCGATCGACTCCGGCTTGAAGCAATTCCATAGCTGCAGTGTGGCGTAGTACGTGGGGTGTCACGCGTTTTTTCGCAAGCGAAGAACACGCGCGTTGAGCTGCGGTTACGTGTTTAGCGAGCGCGTGTTGAACAGCATCCGCGCTGAGGCGACCGCCGTTGCTACTTGGGAAGAGGAAACCCGTTTCGTCACCGCCCTGTTCCTTGATCCAGGCTTTCAGCGCAGCCACCGCGGGTTTTGCCAGTGGCGTGCACCGCTCTTTTCGTCCTTTACCTTCGCAGCGGACGTATGCACCAGAACCGAGCATCACGTCTTTTTGCCGCAACCCAGTAAGCTCGGAAAGCCGCAGCCCTGTCTGCACAGCCACCAATAACAGGGCGTGGTTGCGTCGTCCTATCCAGTTGGATGTATCTACACTGCCAAGCAGGGCTTCGACTTCCGACCGAGTGAGGTAGGTCACAAGCCGTCGCGTGAACCGCTTATACGGGATCGCCAGCACCCGCTGGATTAAGGCCGCGTGCTGCGGAGCTTCCAATGCGGCGTAGTGATAAAAGGAACGGAGGGATGCAAGCCGCGAATTGCGACTGCGTGTGCCGTTGGAACGACGCAATTCCAGATCGTCCAAAAACTCCGCTATGAAGGCTGCATCGAGCTGGGCGAGCGATAGTTTTGATGGAGGAAGACGCAGCCGTTTCTGAGCATAGGCCGTCAGCAGTCGGAATGTCTGCGCGTAGGCTGAGATCGTGTTGAGGCTCGCCTGACACTGCGCCATTAGCCGTTTTGAAAAGAACGACTGGCACAGCGCAGAAAAGTCGAAGGTCGGTTTCATTAGGCGACTCCTTTCCACCGAGCCTCTATGAGTTTACTAGCGGCCGCCATTAACTCCGGCGTGCTGCCCAGATACCAATACGTGCCGCTAACGTGCATGTGTCCGAGATAGGTGGACAACACCGGCATGCGGCGGCTTACCTGCTCACCGCTCCGATACCACCGAAGAAGCGTCTGGATGGCAAAGCGATGCCGAAAGTCGTGCAAGCGTGGCCCATGCCGCACGCCCGGTTTGCGGATGCCGATCTGCCGTGATAGTTCGCGGAAGATTTGACCCAGATTTCCTCTCGTCAGCTTGGTGCCCCGACTGGTCACGAAGAAGTGGGACACGGGACGCCGGTCGAAGATCTCGTCTCGACGTTTAGCGTAATCAAGGAGCACAGCGCAGGTGGACGGATGCAGCGGAACAAAACGCGACTTTCCAAATTTCGCGCCACGAATCGTGAGCACTCTCTCCGCCCAGTCCGCGTCCTGCGGTTGAAGATTGATGGCCTCACCCAGCCTCAAACCGCTCACCACCAGCA
>JBDTOW010000890.1:0-2629 GCA_039933075.1 Verrucomicrobiota bacterium
ACGCCGTGAGCGACGTCACACGCATCCTCGACTGCGTCCAGCAAGGCGATCCCAAGGCAGCCGATGAGTTGCTCCCCCTCGTTTACGAGGAGTTACGCAAACTCGCCGCTCACAAGATGGCGAACGAGGCTTCCGGTCACACTCTCCAACCGACTGCGCTCGTGCATGAAGCGTGGATGCGGCTCGCCAACCAGGATCAGCAACACTTCGAGGGTCGTGCTCACTTTTTCGCCGCGGCGGCGGAGGCCATGCGCCGGATTCTGGTGGATCGCGCCCGTCGTAAGAAGTCCGCGAAACATGGTGGTGGCCTGACGCCGGAGGACATCACCCTGGTGGAACTGCCGATTGAATCGGACCCGGACCGGCTGCTGCGCGTCCACGAAGTGCTCGATGAATTGGCGGCCGAGGAACCGTTGCGTGCCCAAATCGTGAAGCTCCGCTTTTTCGTGGGCATGAACCATAACGAGATTGCCCGGTCTTTGAACGTCTCGGAAAAGACCGTGAAACGCTATTGGGCTTACGCCAAGGCCTGGCTGCAACGGGCGCTGGAAAGCGATCCTGGCTCCTGAAGGTAAAAGATTCCGCGCCGGCCAGCCCTGACTTGTGCGGATATTTTGATTGACCTGTCCCTTTATAGGGACGGATCTCGCGATTATTGATGGTGACGCTGCAATCGGCGAGGCAGCCAGCATATGAACTCCAAACATTCCAACGACCTGACCCTCTTCAACGAGGCATTGGAAATTGCCTCGCCCGAGGCACGTGTGGCCTATTTGGATCGGGCTTGCGGAGCCGATGCAGCCCTGCGCCGCAAGATCGATTCGTTGCTCACCGCCTACGAAAAGGCGTCGGACAGGTTTGAACACTTGGACGGGAACCTCCCCACGTTGGTGTCGGAAACCACCAGGGATTTGGAAGGCCCCGGCAGTGTCGTCGGCCGCTACAAACTCCTCCAACAAATTGGCGAAGGCGGGTGCGGCGTGGTCTATATGGCTGAGCAATCCGAACCGGTGCGCCGCCGCGTCGCGCTTAAAGTCATCAAGCTGGGGATGGACACCAAGAGCGTCATCGCGCGTTTCGAGGCCGAGCGTCAGGCCCTCGCGCTGATGGATCATCCCAACATCGCCAAAGTGCTTGATGCGGGCGCCACCGATGCCGGTCGACCCTACTTCGTCATGGAACTGGTACGCGGCATCAAGATCACCGAATATTGCGACCAGCAAAACCTTTCCACGCGCGACCGGCTCGACCTGTTCATCAAGGTTTGCCATGCCATCCAGCACGCGCATCAGAAGGGTGTTATCCACCGCGACATCAAGCCCTCGAACATTCTGGTCACGCTGCACGACGGTGCGCCGGTTCCGAAGGTAATCGATTTCGGCATCGCCAAGGCCACGACCGACCAGCGCCTCACGGACAAGACGCTCTTCACCGCGTTCGAGCAATTCATCGGCACGCCAGCCTATATGAGCCCGGAGCAGGCCGAAATGAGCGGCCTGGACATCGATACCCGTTGCGACATCTACAGCCTGGGCGTGTTGCTTTACGAAATGCTCACCAGCAAAACACCGTTCGATGCGAAAGAACTGCTGGCTTCCGGACTGGACGAAATGCGCCGCACGATTCGGGAGAAGGAACCGGTGCGGCCGAGCACCAAGCTCAGCCAAACCCTGGTAGCAGCGAACCTGCGTTCGCTCCAATCTCCTACTACCGGAAAGCCAGCAACCGAGGAAGAGGTCAGAGCCTCCTCACGTCGGCTCCTACAGTTGAAAGAGACAATTGCGCTGCTGCGGGGCGATCTCGATTGGATCGTGATGAAGTGCCTGGAGAAAGATCGCGCCCGGCGCTACGAAACGGCCAACGGTCTCGCGAGCGACATCCAACGGCACCTCAATAACGAAGCCGTCCTCGCGCGCCCAGCGAGCGCGTCGTATCGGTTTCAGAAACTGGTCCGGAGGAACAAGCTCGCCTTCGCGGCGGCGACTGCTGTGGCAGCCGCACTGGTAATCGGCTTGGGGGCAGCCACCGTCATGTTCTTTCGCGAGCGCCTGGCCCGGAACGGCGAGCAGCAGCAGCGGTTGACAGCGCAGTCGGCACAAAAAGTTGCCGAGACCGAGCAGCAGCGCGCCGACGCCCTGGCGCGGAAGGCTTCCGGTAGCGAGGAGAAATCGCGTCGGTTGCTCTATGCCGCGGACATGAATCTCGCCCAACAGGCGCTCAAGCTGGACAATGTTGACCGAGCGCGCCGCTTGCTGGACCGGCACCGGCCGCAGCCCGGCGAGGAAGACCTCCGCGGCTGGGAGTGGCGTTATCTCTGGCAACTGACCCGCAGCAGCGCACTTGTCACACTCACCAACCGGCCGATGCGCGGATGGTCCGTCAGCTTTTCCCCGGATGGCACACGGCTGGCCGTGGGTTGGTGGGACGGACACGTGGACTTGTGGGATGTCCCGGGCCGGCGGCTGCTTCGGGCCTTGACGGACCGCGAGTATCCCTATCCCTATTTCGGACGGGTGGCCTTTTCTCCAGTCCGCAATCTGCTGGCGGCTACATCCGAACCCAAGGTGGTCACCCTCTATGACCTCGACTCCGGCCGGGAATCGATCCTCTGGCGGGCACCCGACCAGGG
>JBDTOW010000891.1:0-2625 GCA_039933075.1 Verrucomicrobiota bacterium
ACCGCTTTTCGCACATTTTCTTCGGACATAACAAAATAGACCGTGCTCACACGGCTGCCATCCTCGATCACCAAATCCATCGCCGTATCTTCCGGTGATTTTCCCCGCATGGCCGCAACTTCGGCGAGCGTTTTTCCGGTTAGCGATTTGAGTTTGTCATTCTTGAAGCCGATGAGCAGAACTTTCTCCGGCGTCCCGGCTGCCAGGTAAAGGCTCTCCCATTTGTCAGTCGGAGTGGTCATTTCCTTTTTAACGCGTTCGCGAATCATTGGATCTTTGAGTCGTTCCGCCCACGCCGGGTATCCGCCCTCCTGCACCCAGGGCGGCATGGCAGCATCGAGCCCGGTCGCGCAGGCTGTGTAAGTGTACATGTCCGCGGTAATCTTCAGTCCGGATTTGCGCGCTTCCTCCACTTTTCGAATGGCGGCGTCGAGCTTGCTCCAATTCGGCTGGCCCGCGGCTTTGAAGTGATAAATCTCCGCGGCAATGCCCGCTTCGCGCGCGATCGTGATCAATTCATCGAGCGCTTCGAGAAAGCGGTTGCCTTCGCTCCGCATGTGCGAGATGTACATGCCACCATACTCAGCCGCGATCTTTGCCAAGGCGATGAGTTCATCGGTCTTCGCATAGAAGGCGGGCGCATAGATAAGCGACGAACCAACGCCGAGCGCACCCTCCTTCATGGCCTGGCGAACCAGCTTGCGCATCCGGTCCAGCTCCGCCGGTGTCGGCGGACGATCCGTGTAGCCAATCTCATGCACGCGAATCGTGGTGGCCCCAACAAAGGAGGCGACGTTGGGTGAGATTTTGTGTTTGACCAGGTAATCCAGATACTCGCTCAACGTTGTCCACGGCACGTCGAATTTGATGTCGCCCTGGGCTTCCTTCATCTGCTTCTTCATCGTGGCATTGAGCGGCCCCATCGATTCGCCTTCGCCCATGACCTCGAGGGTTATGCCTTGCCGAATGTCGCTTTGCGAACGGCCATCTTCGAGAAGCGACTCGTTGGCCCAACTGAGCATGTTGATAAAACCGGGTGCGACGGCAAAGCCTCGCGCCTCGAGCTCGGTGCGGCCGCGTGCTTCCTCCAGGTTGCCGATCGCCGCGATGGAATCGCCCCGGATTGCCACATCGCTGACGAACGGTGGCCCGCCGCTTCCGTCGTAGATTGTTCCATGGCGAATGAGGATGTCGTAAGTTGCAGCCATTGACTTGGTTCCTGAGTTCAGACCGCCAAGTAAAGTTATGACCGCCAAAAAAAGGACAAAAGCGCGTTGTTTCATTGTTGCGTCAATTTCTCAGCCATCTCACCAGCCACTCGACCGCGGCGTCGCGACTTTCGGCGGTTAGCGCATGGCCCGTGTTCTCTTGAATGCGGAGCACGAATTTCTCATCGGCCCGTGCCATTCGATAGGCCAATCGCGCTGCTTCAGCGGCTAACCTAACACCGGCAAGCGGCGTGTTGGCATCGGAATCGCCGTTAATTACCAGGAGCGGCCGCGGCGCGATGAGTGGCAGCATGGCCGGACCATCAAACTGCTCGTAGATGCCCGGAACAACGCGATCGTAGAACCGGCGCACGAATTCGGTATTGGCGGGTTTCACGCCGGCATCTTTGACGGCGCCATCGAAAGCATCTTGTATAGTCGCGACGCGCGCTTTCCATTGGCCGTTCTCCAGTCCCCAACGAAAGCTTTGTACACCGATGCAAGGCACGGCCACCGCGATCCGAGGGTCGGCAGCAGCGGCTAAATAGGTTTCGATTCCGCCTTTGGAAAAGCCGATCAATCCAATGCGACCGGGATCGACGTCATCCCTCGTTTCGAGATAATCGATGAGCCGGATCACATCCCAGACAGTGTCGTAATAGAACGGATGTTCCTTGCCGGTGCGATAGGCGCGGAAGTTGGCGTCGTTATATTCACTTGCGCCGGAGCCGGTTTTCGTGCGCTCGCCGTGATAACGGCCGTCGATGGCCACCGCCACACACCCTGCGTTCACGAATGCTTCCAGGTATGGTCGAAGGGAATCGGAGTCTTTGTTGCCGCCGGTGCCGTGCAACACGATCACCGCCGGGCTTCGGCCAGCCGATTGGATAGGTTTGAGGAGGATTCCTGGGACGCGCTGCTCCGTATCGCTCGCGAAAGTGAAATGAGATTTTGCTGTGCCATTCGTTTCCGAAAGCGTCCTGACTTCCGGTTTCAGAGGGACCCTTGGCCGATCGATCAGATGCAGAAACGCTGCTCGCGTCGACGTGGAATCCCCGCTGGTCGTCGTGGCCGAATGAGCGAGGATGAACGACGTCAAAAAAAGGACCGCGACGGGAAGCCGGTGATTCATCTTGAGCGTGTATAGGCGGAGGGTGGTCGGTTGTCAACGCACGGACGGAATTGACGATTGATTCGCCGTCTTGCTGGATTGCTGGCTTCTTACAAGACTGCCAGTCGAGCTACGGCGCACTCCGTAGGGCACCGGTTCATGGGAAGCTTCAGCCTCCAAGATCGGACGCGCATCATCGGGGCATGAACCTTTGGAGGTAGGGACGGCTGCTCGCCCTACCTTTCGGTTCATGAAAAGTTTCAACCTCCAACATGGACGCGCATCGGGGCCCTGAACCGGAGCGCG
>JBDTOW010000892.1:0-2615 GCA_039933075.1 Verrucomicrobiota bacterium
CCTGCGTCAACTCAATCACTGGGGCCTCTCGCTGCTGGCAGAGATTTTCAAGCTTGGCGAGGAATTGGCCCATCCGATGCCGGGCGTTGTAGCGGAAGAGAGTTTCGACAAGCCGGCGATGCACGCGACCGCGGCTCCGCGCGTAGAGCAGGCACAGCCAACGATAATAGACTTCCACGCTCTTCATGTTCTGGGTGAAGTTGACTCGCAGCAGCGCGTCGATGTGTTCGTCGGCACGCTCGTCGAAGAAACCACTCAAGTCAGCGTCGGGGCCCCCCAGCACCGGCCGGTAGCGTTGAAGGAAAACGTAGGCTCCAGGCAAGGACCGGAGGAACTGAAAGCGCTTAACGTCGTCGGCCAGCGTCGTGTCGAAACCATACATGCAGACAAACTCGACGTTGTCGCGCCCGGTCACTTGCAGCAGGTCGTAGCGGCTGCGCACCAGGTCGAGAGAGCGCGTGTTGTTCAGACTGAAGTAATAGTTGCGGCGAGTGAACGTGACGTTCGAGCAACGAATCCGTCGGAGCAGTCCAGCCGTTTCGGGCTTGAGGAGGCGCAGGTCGAGCGTCTGATTGAAGTTCACTTGCAGGTCACGACGGAGCATTTCTTCAAGCAACTCGACGGCGGTCGCATGAGACAGAATGTTATCATCGAGCAAAATCAGCTTCTTGCGCCCGTCTTGCAGCAGGCTGTCAAAGTCGCTCACGAGGCGGGGTTTTCCCTCTTTGATCGGCACGATGCAAAACGGGCAGTGCAGAGGGCAGCCGCGCGTCAGGAAACCAATCGCCCGGTCGCCCAGTTCCGGGTAAAGCGAGTAATCCGCCGGAAGGTTCTCGATCGCCGGTGGCAGGCGGAGTTTGATATCGACGCCTGAACCGCCCACGTGCAAGGCGGAGCCGTAACGCTGGCGCAGCTTCTCGACGCGGCGCGCCGATTCGGAGAAGGCAAAGACACAACTGGCGTAAATCGCTTCGGCGTTGAGGGCTTTCGCGTCCCGGCGCTCCAGCACCACGCGCTTGCCTTGATCCTTGAGGTGACGACTCAATTTCATCAGCGCCAGGTTCGGCAACCGGCTGTCGATATCCACGAGCAGAGCGGTGCCGGGCGGCAGGCGGGATGGCGGAGCCGGCACTGGCCGTGGCAGCGGACGCGGGATGGGAAGCCTCTTGGCCAGCAGATGGGGTGGCAGCGCCGTCGCTCCGCGCTCCGAAAGCGCCAGCAGGAATTGGAGGTTCGGAAGAAGCGAATCCAGCAGGCGGACGAAAGGAGCCAGCTCCCCCAACGGACACCACTCCTCCGCGCCGTCGAGCACCAGCACGCCGGATTGGTCGAACGGTTCGGCACATCGGACCGATGCATCGAGGACGTGGCGGGCCGCGTCCAGCGCCACGGTCGCCAGTGTCTGCTGGACCGGCGACAAGCTCTGCCAATCGCGACGGAAGTTGTGCCGTTTGTTGAGCCACGCGGCCAGCGGGACGTTGAGGAACGCGCTCAACTCACGGCTCAACTGCGTGAGAAACGCCAGCGAGCGGCCGCGCTCATAGACGACCCCTTTGAGATGCAGCCGTTCGAGGAACGCCAGCGGATCAGTCAAGCGCGCCTGTGAATCAAACAAGGAAGCAAACCGTTTCAGCCGGTGGCGCGGATCGGCGAAGTCAAACGCATCGGTGTTCGCGTGCGAGTGGATTTGGCCGCCGTAGCCGAGAAAAAGCCAGCCGCCGTTGCCGGCGCCCAAGTGGGGCCTGGCGAGTTGCACGTCCGGGGTCCGCGGATAAACGTCTGGTTTGGTCAGCGGCGTGATAGTCCCGTCCGGTGCGATCTTCCAACCACTCCGTTTGCGCGGCGGCTGAAAAAGGCCACATTCCTGCGGCGCGTGCCGCACCAGCACCGATTCGACCCGCACTGCTTCCTGCCCGAGGGCTTCAAAAGGAGGAAGCACTCGGCCCAGCCACGACGCCTGGCGAGTGCCAGCGCATGCCAAGGCGACGTAACCGAAGAGCGTTTTGCTTTCGGCACTGCGCGGCAGCAGCGTCCACTTCCGAATTGAGTCATCGCCGGCAGCAAAGTGCCAGGCAGAACAACTCAGGTTCTTGGCGTTGGCGATGACCAGGCGCTCAAGGTTCATGATGGGCGAGCGCGTCTGACCGTGAACACTTGCTGCGCCGCGGGTGAACCCGACGCGGGGGATGGTTAGCGGCCTGGATCATTTTCCAACATTCCATTCTATTTTCGTCGCAGTTGGCAAGCAGGATTCCGTACCCTGGGAGTCAGCAGCCGGCGGCCCCTGGATCGTCATCATCGATACAAGGATCTAAGCCTGGCTCAGCGCAAATCGCCGCATCTCGTCATGGTTGCCGACAATAGTGAAAGTGATCAATCCAGGCTCGACTCGGAAGGAGGCTCAAACAAACCAACTCTCGACTCGCAGATTTGGGACATGCTCGAAATGTTTGGTGTTGCGGGATACCAACGTCAGATTTTGACTGAGAGCCGTTGCCGCAATTTGAATATCCTCCATCCCGATCAGTTAGCCCGCCTTCCTAAGCCCTGCTTGCAGGTCGCCCGCGGCAAGCGCTGCCGGTTCGTCGAAATCGATCACGCGCACAAAGGGCAGA
>JBDTOW010000893.1:0-2614 GCA_039933075.1 Verrucomicrobiota bacterium
GCCCGCGCCATGTCCTCGAGCTTGCTCGTCTCTGGCGGCTTGACCAGATACCCGTTGGCGCCCAAATAGTAGGCGGTAGCGACATCTGTCTCCTGTCCGGATGCGCTCAGGACGACGACAACCCGTGCGGCGCCGGGTTGCTGGCGGATCCATCTGAGCACCTCGAGGCCCATCACGTATGGCAGCTTCAAATCCAGCAGCACCAGGCACGGCAGTGGATATGTTTCGCGATCGGCGTATTTGCCGACGCCTTTCAAATAGTCGATGGCCTGCTGTCCATCACTCGCGACCTGAATCGGATTCGTCACTCCCACCTTTTTCATGGCGCGTTGAAAGAAGAAAACATCGTTCGTGTCGTCTTCGACTTGCAGGATGGTGTCAGCCATTTTTACGCTTTCTTTAACTTTAACTCAATCCAAAAGCGGCTGCCGTTACCCAACTCCGACTCGAAGCCCGCCTGCCCGCCCATTCGCTCGACCGCACGGCGAACGATGGTCAAACCCATGCCCGTGCCTTCAAATTGGTCCGTCGGATTGATGCGTTCGAACATGCGGAAAATCCGGCCATGATCCTTCGCCGCAATGCCGATACCGTTGTCCTCAAACCAAACGCGGACCACCGGCCCGCCATTCACCCGGCCTTCGGTTGCTTTCCCACCATCGGATCGCGAGGAGATTCGGTCGGTCGGCTTCGTCCCGGCTTCCACCCAAATCCGCACTCGGGGCGTAACTCCGGTCGCGACAAATTTTACCGCGTTGCTCAACAGGTTGGAGACGCATTGCGTCAGAAGCCCCTGGTGGCCGAGCACGAGCGGCAGCGTTCCTTCAATCTGAATATCGGTCTTCGGCGGCTGCCAATCCGGGTAGGATGCCATGATGTCCCGCACCAGCCGATCCAAATCCACCGGCGTCAACCGCGCATCCCCGCGCAACACGCACGTGTAGTTCAGCACGTCTTGAATCAGCGCATCCAGCCGCAAAGCGGAGCGGGAGATGTGCTCAAGATAACCGTGTGCCTCTGTGTCCAATTTACCGCCATGTTCATCCAAAAGTATCCGGGCAAAGCCATGCATTCCCCGCAGCGGCGCGCGCATGTCGTGAGCGACGCTGTAGGAAAACGCTTCCAGTTCACCGACTGTTTCGCGCAGCTTCTCGGTGCGCTCGACCACCAGGCGCTCCAATTCCCCGGCTTGGTCGGCCAGCCGGTCTCTGGCTAATTTCAATGCGGCTTCCGCTAGTTTGCGGTCGGCGATTTCTCTCTGCAATCGCTCATTCTGCTTCTCGGCGGCCTCCGTGAGCTCGTGCTGGTGCAACCCTTCGATCAGCAACGCCTCGTTTATCGCGGTGACGTTTTGACGAAAATTGGCAGTCTTCGTCAATTGGATGATAACGCCCGCCGGTCGTTCGTTCGCATCCAGCGCCGGCCACACGGCATACAACCAGTAAGCAGGATTGGGTTCGGAGTCGTCCTCCTGGGCAAGGGTTACGGCCTCTCCCGTTTGGTAAACCCGGTCCAGGATCGGCACGCATTTATCCCCTTCGTGCACGATTTCGGCGAAGGACTTTCCGATGAGCTCCGCCATCGTTTTCCCCAAGAGCCGGCAAAAGGCAGAATTCACATAGGATATAATGTGCGCGCTCCCCTGCACCTCGACTATGGGCAGGGGCGCGCGCTCAATGATCGGCGCGGATCGACTCCGCAGGCCGGGCGTCGCGTCTGTTTTGCCTCGGGTCAGTTCCAAATCCATAACCTTAGAATTCGCTTCTCAATCCCGACGGGATTGCATCGTCCAGTCCTGGGTTGCGAGGCACGAGCTAACCCTGGCTGAAACGGCCCGGAATCATCGATGGTTCGGGACAGGCATGCTAAGCGTCGTTGCTTGCAATTTACCTAATACAAAATTCACTTCCGGCCGGTGGCTTTCGGCTCCGGCGCCGGCTCTTTGATCTCGCCCATTCGTTCCGGAAGCCCGCTGGTCAGCCGGGCATATTCCGTGCGGAGCGGCTTGATAACGATCACGCCCTCGTCAGTGATGACATATTCGCGGATGTCCTTGCTGTGATTGCCGCCGCGCATTTTAACCACGACGATCACTTTGCGAAGCTGGCCGTCGATTTCCACATAACGCATCCGGATGATGTCATCGGTGAGGAACGAAATCGTGTAGTGGCTGAAGGACATCGAGGTAAAAGTGTCCTCGATCTCGACCGTGGTGAGGATCGTCACCCCCGCGCCGGTTAACGCCGCAATCATGCGGTAGAGCGATTCACGAAAGTCCTCCCGGAAACCGGGCGCCAGCGCCATCTCAAAGCCCACCAGCGAATCAATCACGAGCCGCTTGGCGTTAATCCTTTTCACCGCATCAAGGGTCGCTTGCATCGCTTCATCCACCGAGAGGTCCAACGGACGCAGGTAAAGCATTTCAAGCATTCCCTTTTTTTGCGGCGTATCCAAATCCAGACCAAGGGATCTGGCACGCGCCATGTAGCCTGCCGGGCGTTCTTCAAAAATCGCCGCGATTCCCGGTTCTCCGTTACGCAAACCTTCGGCGAGAAATTGGGTCGCCAGCGCCGATTTTCCCGTCCCCGAAGGACCGGACACCAGGACGCTGTCC
>JBDTOW010000894.1:0-2607 GCA_039933075.1 Verrucomicrobiota bacterium
AGGAAAAGCGGCGTCGTGCCGCCGCAGTCCAAGAACTGCATGGGCATTCAGGCTGGGTCGCCGAAGCCAGGTCGGCTTCCGGCAGTCAAGCAACCTCGCTTTCTGTCGAGACATTCATCTTTCAGCGATCAGCCGAAACCGTGCAAAACCGTCGCGTTTGACAATGGCGACACATCTGCTTCTAGTGTCCTGATGACGACTGATCAATAAGCCTGCTATGAGGGCTTCTCCGAATCCATCGCGCCGGCAATTCATCAAGTCGATTTTTGTTTCCACGGCCTGTTCCAGCTTGCTCAGTGGAGACTGGGTCGGAACGATTGTTGCAGACGTTCAATCCCCGCCGGGATTGGATAACGGAATCTTGCGTCTCACGGTGAGTGACTTTCCGGCGTTGCTCAATGATTTCGGATCGGTCCGCCTGGGAACCAGCCCCATCGTTAGCGGGCCGCGCCCCAGCGGGCTTTTTTATCCGGTCATCATCAATCGGGCTCCTGGGCAGGTATTCTACGCTCTGGACGCAGAGTGTACTCACGAGGGATGCGTAGTTCCGACATTTAACTCGACGCAGAAGTATATCCAGTGTCCGTGCCACGGGTCGCGTTATGCCATTGACGGCAAACTGCTGCGGGGCCCGGCCGGGTTTTCATTGCAGCAGTACGAAACGAAATTCGACGGCGTTGACAATCTGGAAATCGAGATACCGGACATGGCCTTCTCGGTGACGGGAGCGACCGTCCAATCCGGACCCAGCAAGAGGTTCAAAATCGAGTTCCTCGCCTTTTCGAATCTCGAATACGAAGTCCGATTTCGGGAGTCTTTCTCCGACGCGTGGGCGGTGATTCCCTTTTCGACAACACCTGACGGAGCGCCTAGCCAAGCCGTCCTGCCGGGCAATGATGATATCGCTGTGGTTTACATGGATCGGACCACGGAAACGGGTTTCTACATAGTTACCATGCGGGTGCAATCGGTTTGAGACGCACTAGTCCGGCACTCGCAGGGAAACCTGAGCAAGTAAAGGAATGGCAAACATGACTGAGCCAGAGCATTCGCCCCGACCCGTTCGAGAGGTCGTGCGTCCGACGACGATCATCGAGGCCGCCCGACTTGCCCGGCGACTAGGAGTCGCCTTGACCATCGCCAGCGAAACATTTCAGCACACGGGCAGTTTCAAGTTCCGCGCCGGCTACAACGTCGCCAGCCAAATCCCTCAGCGGCACCTCATCACCGCCTCCTCCGGAAATTTCGGCCAGGCGCTGGCCTGCGCCTGCCAGCGGCTCGGAAAATCCTGCATCGTCGTCATGCCGAACACATCTGCTCACGTGAAAGTAGCGGCGGTCCGGGAATATGGTGGCGACGTGGATTCGATCGATGTTCGAATCAAAAGCCGCAGCGCGCGGGTCGCCGAACTCGCCCGCAAGCACCCGGACGCCTACGTCGCCAGCGCTTACGACGACTCATTGGTGATCGCCGGCAACGCGACCCTGGGCGAAGAATTAGGCGCGCTCGGCCGGGAACTGGATTTCGTCATCGCGCCGGTTGGCGGCGGCGGCTTAACGTCGGGAATCATCCAGGGATTGCGCACGGCCGGGCGGCAAGTCCAGGTGGTGGGCGCGGAGCCATTGGTTGCCAATGATGCGGCGCGCTCGCTCAGGGCGGGGTACATCGTCGCAAACGAAACCGAGCCACAGACGATTGCCGACGGCGTGCGAACCCTCAGCCTCGGACGGCATAACTGGCCCATCCTTCGGGACGGCTTGTCGAGAATCGTCGAGGTCTCCGAAGAGCATATCAAAGAGGGAGTGCGGTTGCTCTTCACGCTGGCGAACCTGAAGGTCGAACCGACCGGCGCCTTGGGCATCGCCGCTTTGCTCACCGAACCGGAACTGTTTCGCGGCCGTTCGGTCTGTTGCGTCGTAAGCGGCGGCAACGTGGACCCGGAAGTGTTCCGAGGAATCCTGGCCGGCTAAAAACTAGTCTCTCGCGACAGGCGAGACGGTTGTCCCGGTTGGGGCCGCATAGGAAAAAACCACCCGGAATTACCCAGGCGGCTTTCGTGAAATGGTTGGACCCGATGACGTCAGATCAGCGCCAGCTTCGAAAGCACTACGGACCGCTCATGCGGGTGCTTCTTTCCTGCATCCAAAAAACGTCCTTGTTGTTCGGCGAGGTGACATCTAGCGGCCGATCGGCCTTCGATATGGATGGGGTTGTTCGGCCATCCCGCCATTTTTTGATCTCGGAGTGACCGTCAGCAAAAGAGAACCCTCCCGCCCTATTGTGATAGCTGGCGGGATAATCAACGATCTTCCAGCGATTCGGCTGATCCGGATAACCTGCCATGTCAACAACGAAGTAGCCGTCATTGATGCTGTCTTCCCGTTCATCCAGAAAAACCCACGTGCCAGAGGGTCCTGGATCAGCCATGTCGATGCTTTTGATATAAACTTTCCAACCCTTCTTGACATTCGGAGTCCAAGGTCCGGAATTATTCCAGCCTGGACCGCCGACCCAGCAGTTCATCGACATGCTGCGAATGCGAGGAACAACTTGTCCTTTGTTATTTATGGCCGTACTTTTGTCAGCGGGACATTTCCAGATGCCTTC
>JBDTOW010000895.1:0-2607 GCA_039933075.1 Verrucomicrobiota bacterium
TGAGCTCGTGTGAACCATTTCATCTCATCCTCGAAAGCAGGTTTTGTAGGTAAATGTTACGCGGTTCAATGAAAAGTTCGGAGCGCGCGGATTCCTCAACTGATCACCCATTTCGAATCGCGTCAATGAGATGGCGGATTTCGGCATCCAAGTCGCTCGGGCCGGCGATAGTTTGGGCAATTCCCTCACGTACAAGTTCTCGCCAACGTTGGCGCAATCGATGTACGGTGACGCGCAGCGCACCAGCGGTGATCCCCAACCGTGTGCCCAATTCGTCGTAAGAATCCCCACCCCCGTCGGCAGTTAGGAACTCCTTCAGCGCGTCGAACGGCTCGTGCCGTCCGCTGCTGATCCACTCAAGGCGCAACCGGGCGAGCGCATTCTCTATGACGGTCAGTGCAAAGCGCCGCTCAAAGATGCGCTCGGGCGTCGCTTCGTGCGAAGGTTCCAGCGCGTAACGCTGCTCGGCGTCCAGGGCGTCGAGTGATACGGCACTGGCGCCGCCGCCCCGTTTTTCCGCGCGCAAACGTTCCCATTCGTTAATGAGGAAATGCTTGAGCCGCAGCAGCAGGAAAAATCGGAAGCGGCCTTTCTCGGGATTCGCCTTGGGCAACTCGCGCTTGGCGATGAGCCGCGCGAGGAATTCCTGGGTGAGATCCTGGGCCGCGTGGGTATCGAATCCCCGCCGCCGAATATAGGCGTAAAGTGGAAACCAATAGGTTTGGCAGAGCGAATTGAGCGCTCGATCGGCATGCGGCGAAGCGGCCTCGCCAGCCTCCAGCACGACACTCCAATGGGTGCTGGCGAAGACTCCGGGCCGGCCTCCAATGCTGGGGTGATTCTCGTTTGATGTCACAGGCCACCACAATCGCGGATTGACCCAGGTATCCTCAGGCCACGCCATCAAGACCCAGATCCGCCTGATAAGCAAAACTGGAGCTCAATCAATTCGGGCGCGTCGGGGGCGGCACATAGTCCTTGTGCCAGTAAAAGTCCGAGAGCTTTTCGAGACGCGCGAGCTCAACATGGCCATCCGAGCAGGCCATGTTAATTGAACCGGGAAGTTTTTCACCGAGTGGAACATTTCGCGGAGCGGATTTTGCGCTGGTGCCGCCGTGCCGCGCGATTGTATAGCGGCTCATCCCGCCAGCCGGTCCGTCGCCGAGGTAAAGATTCCGCGCCGGTTTGTCATCAGCTTCCGGCCAGGCGTCCACCCACATCGCATCGCCGAAGACAGGCGTTCGCGATGGACTCACGATCCCGGTTTCACCGCCGAAGGGCTTAATTTTATCGACAAAGTCAATATTGGAATAGAGCCAGCCGTTGAAAGAGTAGCTGCCCTGGTAACCCTTCGCGCCGTTGGTGGGCCAAATCCAGGTTTCGTCCGCGGTACCGTAATTGGGATTCAGTGGATGCCGCGGGATGCGTTTGCGCGGCTCGGGAGCGGAAGGACAATACCGGATCTGATGGACCTGCGCCTGGTTTCGGATCAAGAAGGCCATCCACAAATCAACCTCCTGCGTGTAAGGGAGCGTCTTCCCCTGGTCGTTGATGTACATGAAACTGGCCAGTGCCATCTGTTTGAGATTGCTCGTACACTTGATCTGGTGGGCCTTCGTCTTTGCTTTCGACAACGCCGGTAACAACATCGAGGCGAGTATCGCAATGATCGCGATCACGACGAGCAGTTCGATCAGAGTAAAGGCCCGGGGCGCCCTGCCCGAATAAGGGATTTTCCCAACCGGACGACAGATACGCATAGTTGCTAATTTGGCTTGAGGTTCGCTCGTCGGTCAAGAGAGAACCTGTTTCAAAGTCGTCACAAGAAAAGGCTGGGTTTCAGTCCCAATTTGGTGTGAAGTGAATTGCCAGCGCCCATGACCAACACTTCTGAAGCCGGCCGGAAACTTCCCTTGTACGAACGTTGGCGCTGGCAAATATTCGCCATCACCTGGCTCGCCTACGCCGGGTTCTACCTGACTCGAAAATCTTTTTCGGTCGCGAAGATCGGCATTGGCGAGGGCACCGCCATTGGTTTGACCCAGGCGCAGATGGCGTGGATCGATGGCGCTTATCTCACCGCCTATGCCGTGGGACAGTTCATTTGGGGGATCGCCGGCGACAAGTTTGGCACCCGCAAGGTCATTCTCGCTGGCATGCTTTGCTCAGTAATCGCCGGCATGGCCATGGGCGCCTCGTCGGTCGCCATCGCATTCGGTGTTTTGTTTTGCATTCAGGGACTGAGCCAGTCGACCGGTTGGGCGCCGCTGTCGAAGAACATTGGTAATTTCTTTTCGCAACGTGAGCGCGGCATGGTGATGGGCGTCTGGTGCACCAACTACGCGGTGGGCGGATTGGTCGCCTCCATCTACGCCGGCTATGTCGGGGAACGATATGGATGGCGTTACGCGTTTTTCTTTCCGGCCGCGACGCTGCTGGTCATTTGGTTTTTGTTTTGGCGGTTTCAACGAAACCGGCCGGAAGACGTTGGACTGCCATCCATCGAGCGATACCACGGGGAAACACCACCGGTCCTCGACGAAAGCGAGCGTCCGGAGGAAGAACCGGACGGCTCGTGGAAGGTCATTCTTGAAGTGATAAAGAATC
>JBDTOW010000896.1:0-2606 GCA_039933075.1 Verrucomicrobiota bacterium
AAAAGAACGCTCACTTCAACTCTACTATTGGTTTCTATCATCACTAGCGCCGCGGGTCCTGGCGCTGTGATTCTGACCACTCGGCCCGGAACCATCTCTGGGGATGTGCCGGCCTCAAACCCAATTCCGGTCCTTGAGGTGTTTCCCGTGGATAGCCGCAGCCCGAATGATCTTTTGGCGAGTGATAATGCCTTCAACCTCCTGTCTCAAGGCCGTCAAATTTTTCGTTTCGATACCTTTGGTGATGAAGACTTCTGGGGCGGCCAGCTCAAACTCCACCAAGCCATCGGGGGCGCTAATAACGGCGGTGTCGGCCCAGGCGTGAGCCCGCTGACGGCTCTCGCTGTGGGCTTGAAAGTGGACGCCGACGCCCTTCCCACTGACCTTGTCGCCCGGATTAAAGCAGGCCAGGTCAACCTGGATGACCCAGCGACAACGCTCGCTCTCCTTCAGCTTAACGCCGTCGTGGGCCTAACCGGCTTTTTCACCAACGGCGCTCTCCAATCCATCGGCATCCAATGCGCGCTCTGTCACTCGACTGTTAACGATTCCTTTTCCGCAGGCATTGGCCAGAGACTCGACGGCTGGCCGAACCGGGATTTGAACGTCGGCGCCATCATCGCGCTTGCCCCGGACCTCTCCGCTGTGGCCAATGTCCTCCAGGTGGACGAGGCCGCTGTGCGAAACGTCGTGACAAACTGGGGCCCCGGAAAATTCGACGCGGAACTGTTCCTGGACGGCAAAGGCTTTCGGCCTGATGGAAAGACAGCGGCTACCCTTATTCCGGCTGCCTTTGGTTTGGCTGGAGTCAATCTCCACACGTCAACCGGCTGGGGCTCACTCACTTATTGGAATGCTTTTGTCGCCAACATTGAAATGCACGGCAAGGGCCGCTTTTTCGATCCGCGCCTGAATGACACGAACCAGTTCCCGGTTGCCGCTCGAAACGGTTTTGGAAATATCGAACGCGATGAAGACGAGGATCTGATTACTCCCAAACTCCCGGCTTTGCATTTTTACCAGTTGGCTCTTCCCGCCCCAAAACCTCCGGAAGGAAGCTTCGATAAAGACGCGGCAGAGCGCGGAGACAAGGTCTTTGGAGGTAAGGCCATGTGCGCTACTTGCCACGCGCCTCCACTCTATACAGAGCCCGGATGGAATATGCGGCTCCCGTCTGAAATAGGCGTCGATGATTTTCAAGCGAACCGTTCGCCAGATAAGCGATATCGAACCTCACCACTGAAAGGGTTATTCGCTCATCAAAAAGGCGGCTTTTTCCATGACGGCCGCTTCGCCACGCTTCGCGATGTCGTCGATCATTATAATCAACTTTTTGTTTGAGCAACCAGGAAAAAAACGACTTGGTTGAATACTTGAAATCTCTTTAGGAGAACGGAGGGTTTTCCATTCCGGCTTGGCCCGTCCCGCTCTTTGGTTGCCGACCCGAATGTGGAAACACTAAACTGGTCCTGACTATGGAACTGCGCCATCTGCGATACTTTGTGGCCGTGGCCGAGGAATTAAATTTCACTCGGGCGGCCGAAAAACTTCGTCTGGCGCAGCCGTCGCTCACTCGCCAGATTCATAATTTGGAGGAGGAACTCGGGGTGCGTCTGCTGGACAGGACCAAAAATCAAGTTTTGCTGACTGAAGAAGGGAAAAGTTTTCTGGTCGATGCCAGGCGGCTCGTGGCCTTGAGTTTGGAAAGCGTGCAAGCCGTTCAACGATTCAGCCGGGGTGAGTCCGGCCAGCTTAACCTTGGCTATCTGTTCAAATTCAATTTCGACCTGCTGCCGGCAACACTGGCGACGTTCTACCAAACTTGTCCCGAAATGGCCGTGAACCTGTTCGACATGTCGCCGGCGGATCAGCTTCGCGCTCTCGAAGCGCGGAAGATCGATCTCGGCTTCGTCGGTTTGCGTCCGCCTGCCACTAACAAGCACATTGCTGCGCTGGCCTGGGAACGCGTTGCTGATCACAATGTCGTGGTTGTTTTGCCGGCCGCTCATCCGCTGGCGAAAAAGAGCAGAATCAACATGTCGGATCTCAAACACCTCTTCTTCGTTGCGATGTCCGAAGAGACGCATCCGGGGTCGCGCGCCTGGCTGTCCGGCCTTTGCCATCAGGCGGGCTTTACTCCCAGGATCTTGCAGGACGTGGACCTCGAATCCGGCATCATGACCTTTGTGGCCGAAGGGTTGGGCGTCACACTCGCGCGCGAACAAATTAAGAACATCCCCCATCCGGGCGTGGTTTTTCGTCCGTTGGCGGCGGCAGCGAAAGCCGACTATTGGATTGCGTGGCATCGAGAGAACCGTTCCAAGGCTCTTCTCCAGTACGTCGAGGTCGTAAAAAAAGAAGCAAACGACCTCGCGCTGAAATCAAAGCCGTAAGTTCTTTCCATCCTCACGTTTCGTTTCCTCAATTCATCCTCGAGGGAGACATTGCTCGCGGACGAATTCAACCCTCAATGGTGAAGAGGTCGCCAACCAGCTCGGGGGCAGTCGAGTCCAAAGAGAGCAAATAGCGATTTGTTTAGGGCGCAGCAATCCCTTGCCGATGAACTGACAATAATGGCAACGGAATCGTTCGCCGCCGCAACCAAA
>JBDTOW010000897.1:0-2592 GCA_039933075.1 Verrucomicrobiota bacterium
CCCAACGGCTGGCACACGCCAAACACCAGGTAGGGCAGCGAGGCATAGATGCCCGCCTTCATGATCGTCAGGTGGCGCACGTTAACCAGGTAGCTGGGCAGCCACGTGATCAGGAAATACCAGAAGTAGTCGAAGCAGAAGAAACCCAGCAGCACGCCCAACAAATTGCGGTTGCGCAACAAGGTCGAAAACTGATTCCAACTGAGACGCGGCTGTGGTTGCTCGACGCTCGACGGGGCATCGCGCATCTCTCTCGGAGTCGCCAAAAACCACGGCACCAACCATACGAAAGCGGCGAAGCCGACGATGGCGAACGTGATCCGCCAGCCAAAAATGTGCAACAGTGCGCCAATCGTCAGTCCTTCCAGCACCAGGCCGGTGCGTGTGCCGGCGTCGAACAATCCGCAGGGCAGTCCGCGTTCTGACAGCCGAAAATACAAACTCACCACCTTCGTCCCGCCGACCAGGTAAATCGACTCGCCGATGCCAAGGAGCATCCGACAGCCGATCAACACGGCGAACGAGCCGGCAAACCCGGTCAGTCCTTGCGCCAACGACCACAACGCGAATGCGCCCGCGTAGAGCCAGCGCAGATTGAACCGGTCCACGCAAAGCCCCATGGGGATCTGCAACGGCGTGTAGGTCCAGAAGAACGCCGACAAAAGAAAACCCTGCTGAACTTGATCGAGGTGGAAATCCTTGGCGAGGAGCGGCAGCGCAAACGAAAGCGTTTGCCGATCAAAGTAGTTGATCAAGGACGCGGCGAACAGCAACCACACAATCGTCCACCGTCTGGCGTTCGTAATCGAAGTCGAAACGGCGACTGGATCAACAGGAGAATCCATTGAATCCCAAGCATGTGTTTAGGGCACAGCACGGCTTCGTAGCGCAGATTTGTAATCTGCCGTATCGCCGATTTGTAATCGGCAGAGCGCCCGGAAGTTCGAACGCACTAGCACTTGCCAACGTGCCGCAGAATGCAATTCTGCGAAACAGCAGATTACAAATCTGCGCTACGCTAAAAACATGCAATGCAAATATTCAATGCGCTTTTCGCGGCCCTTGTCAAACTCTCTTCGTCTTCGGACCGCAGTGGGCCAGGACCGGCCAGGACCGACGCCATAAGCTACGCGGCTTTCAGTGCTTCCCGCGTTCGCTTTACCAACCCGTTGTCCTTGTCACCCGAACCGTGCAGGTTGAACACGCTCGCAGCGAGATAACGATCGCGCCAGGTTGGCGAGATGTGCGCGTAGTCCTCGAGCACGGCGGCGCTGAATTTATAATCATGTGCGTTGTCGCCTTTGAGGAATATCAGGCGGCGGGCAGCATGAATGAATTCCTTCGGGTCCGGGTGGTCCTTCAAATAGGCCAGCACTTTGCGCGCGGCGATCCCGCGGTCCCGGCTCAGCTCCGCGAAGATTTCGGTCACAGCTTCCGAACCGGATGACTTCAATTTGATCGGCTCCAATTGATCGATGAAAAAGGCTTTCTTGCGCCCATCCGGCGAACCACGGAACAGCGGAAGAAAGGCGGCATTTTGCAAGAGCAGGAGGCGCCGCGTCTCGTCGTTGCCGCTCGTCTTAAACGCGAAGTGCAGGGCGTTCGTCGACGTAACCGCGTGCAGCGTGCGGATGCCCGGGTCCTGCATCAACATTTCACAGGCTCCGTCGAACAGGCCGTCCCAGATCGATTGCGACCCGATGCCGCGGTTTAGTAGCTCGACCACTTTGTCCGACGTCTCGGCGTCCGAACCTTGTCGCAGCGTTTGAAGCAGTTCTTTTGCGGCGGAATCGTCATTCTTGCCCGTGTGCCAATCGGCGCGAATCTTTTTTGCCAATTCCTGATTCCGTTTCCACGGTTGGTCCGGCGCCGCGTCGCGTTTGGACGGGTTTTCTCCCTCGTGATCCAGCAACGCGTAGGCCAGCGAGCGCAAAACCGGCTCGGCGTTGTGCCAGCCGATGTGTTGCAGGGTGCGCCAACTGTTCGCCACATAGATGGCCTTGTGACCGATCTCGCGGAAATCGCGGGCGCCAAAGCGGCAAAAAATTTCGAAGATCTCGTTTGGCTTCGCGCTGCGCGCCAGGCCGATGACAGCAGCGTCCGCGGCGGATTCGTCCCAATTGTTCATCGCCTCGATGAAAGCGGCTTTGGCTTTATCAGAGGGCGGAACCCCGGCTTCATCGATTGGACCGAGGTGCCAATTCCCTTCGCGAACATTTCGCGCCTGGGAATCTTTAAAATAATCGAGCGCCCAGAAGATTGGCAACCAACGGTCGCTCTCCGGCGAGGCGAGGCTGGCCAGGTGCGCCGAGTTGACCACCAGGACCGCGTGAAATTTGAATCCGACCGGACGCGGCTGAACGTTTCTCACGCCGGCCAGCAGCAGGGCCGCGAGCACGTCGCGATACGTCAGGCCGTGCTGAATCCGGAAAGCGACTTCTTCCAATAACCGGTCTCGCGGCGTCTCTTCGAGCAAGCGGACGATCGGCTCGATCGCCGGATCGAAGCGAACGAGGTGAGGATCCAATTGAGCGTCCGCTGCCGACACTCGTGGCAACCGGGACAAAAACGAAAAATCGCCCAGGCCGAACA
>JBDTOW010000898.1:0-2592 GCA_039933075.1 Verrucomicrobiota bacterium
GCTGCGCGGCACGCCGAGCGTCTTCTACGCCCACTGGTCGCGAGCGGTCTGCCCATTTTCACCCTTTATTACGCGAACGATGATGATGGCGAGCGCAAGCTTGGCACCGATTCCAAATTGCACTTCACCGCGGCTGCCGACGGCGCCTATTTGATTCGTGTGAGCGACAGTCGTGGCGCCAACGGCGAGCGGTTTACTTATCGATTGGTTGTCCGCGAGGCCAAACCGGATTTCACCGTCACTTTGAATGGCGCCAACCCGGAGGTGAACCTCGGGAGCGGAAAGGCATTTTCAGCGAGCGCCGAACGCAGTGACGGGTTTGACGGTGAGATCACGCTCGACATCGCCGGCTTGCCCCCTGGCTTTTCTGTTTCGACACCGCTGGTGATCCAGGCCGGGCACAGCTCCGTCACGGGCACCATCAATGCGGCCATGGACGCGCCCCAGCCGAACGAAACCAATGCGGCGATGTCGAAGGTCACCGCCACTGCCTTAGTGAATGGGAAGACTGTAATCAGGGAACTGAATAATTTCGGGAAGATCAAACTTGGAGATAAACCGAAGCTGTACGTCGCGCTCCAACCGGATTCCGCCTCACCGTCCGCCTGGCAACCCTCGGCGAATCCGGACAAACCGTTCGAGATCACGATCGCCCCCGGCCAGACCATTCCGGCATGGTTGCGGATTAAACGGAACGGACACGATGAACTGGTTACGTTCACCGTTGAGAGCCTGCCGCACGGAGTGATCGTGGATAACATTGGCTTGAGCGGTGTGTTGATCCCGAAGGACCAGAACGAGCGGCAGATCTTCCTGAATGCCGCCAAATGGGTTCCGGAAATGGATCGTCTCTGTTACGCCATTGAGAATCAGGCCGGCCGCCAGACTTCGCTCCCGGTTTTGTTACACGTCCGAAAGCCTGTTCCGACCCGGGCCGCGATTGCGAAATAGAATGACCCTCAATCCGGCAATTCAAACCACGAAACACGCCAAATACGCGAAAGAGAAAGAGGTTGGACCGAAAAAGTCCTTCTCCCGTTGGGTGAATCGAGCTCTCTCTCTAATCCGCTCTGCTTTCGTGTGGCTCGCGTATTTCGCGGTTCCAATGGCTTTTTTCAGGATGACTTCTCTCCTTCGCGTCTCCATGCGATTCGCACTGCTGCCAGCATCGTTTCTCTCGATAGCAACGACGATCTTCGCTCAGCAAAAAGACATCGAACAGAGTGGTAGCGCAGTAGGCGTAAGTTTCACCAACCAGATTGCACCAATCCTCACCCGAAAATGCCTGACTTGTCACGGTCCGGAAAAGTCCAAGGGCGGTTTTCGCCTCGACACGTTTGAATTGCTCCTCAAACCCGGTGAGAGCAAATCGGCGTCAATCGTTTCTGGGAAGCCTCAACCAAGCGAACTCTATCGCCGAGTCACGATCAAAGATGAGGACGATCGTATGCCGCAAAAGGCCGATCCGTTGCCGGAAGCCGAAATTGTGTTGATTGAACGCTGGATCAAGGAAGGGGCGCGATTCGACGGACCCGATGCGAAAGCACCGTTGGTCTCGCTTGTCCCCAGAACGCCGCATCCGAACCCGCCAGCGAATTATGCCCGGCCTGTTCCCGTAACGGCGCTGGCGTTCAGTCTCGATGGGCAAGAGCTGGCCGTCGGCGGGTATCATGAGATCACCATTTGGAATCCTGCTGACGGAAAGCTGCTGCGCCGCATTACCGGTGTCGCGCAACGCACTCAAAGTTTGGCTTACAGTCCCGCCGGGGGGTTGGCGGCAGCCGGCGGCTCGCCTGGTGAATCCGGCGAAGTAGCTCTCTTTGATCCGGTCAAGGGCACCCTCCTCAAAGTCCTCGGAACCATGAGCGACATGATGCTGGATGTGAAGTTCAGCCCGGACGGAACCCGGCTGGCTGTCTGCGGCGCGGACAACGCGATCCACGTTTACGACGTTGCAACGGGCAAAGAGCAACTCCGAATCGAACAACACGCAGACTGGGTCATGGCGGTTGATTTTAGCCGCGACGGAACCCAGCTCGGCTCCGCCAGCCGCGACAAGACCGCGCGGATTTTTGACAGCAAAACGGGCGAGCTGGAGACCACCTATGTCGGTCACACCGCGGCTGTTTTTGACGTTGCCTTCAACAATGATGGCAAGACGGTCTGCTCAGTTGGTCGCGACAAGAAGATTCATTTTTGGGATACAAAGGAAGCGAAAGCAAAAGGCGAGATCGGCGGCTTCGACGACGAAGTGTTCAAAATCGTTGTCGCCGGCAATCACCTCTTCACTTGTTCGGCGGACAGAAAAGTCCGGCAGCATTCCATCGAGAAGCGGGAATTGGTGCGCACCTTTTCAGGCCACCGAGACTGGGTGTATTCAATCGCTTTCGACCCGGCGAGTCAACATCTCGCCAGTGGGGGCTACGATGGAGAGGTCCGCGTCTGGAACATCCAGGATGGTCAACTGGTGGCGGCGTTCACCGCGGCCCCGGGCTATCTCGCAGCCGGGAAAAAGAACTAACTGAACATGTTCCCGGTAGGGTGAGACTCCGTCGAGCCCTGATCAGCCCTGATGATTCCAGACAACCAGAC
>JBDTOW010000899.1:0-2591 GCA_039933075.1 Verrucomicrobiota bacterium
TTTTCACCATCTTAATTCACCCTTAAATATGTCTAGACAATGGGGAGCACCTCAGATTGGCCATGCCTGATTATGAATTCCGCAGAACTCCTCAGTTTAGAAAAGCCTTTGACCACCTCAATGATAAACAAAGAGAGGGTGCAAAGGAAGCCTTCAAGAAATTTAAGAGCCTGTTTTAATAATCGTAGCAGCCGACCGGAGGATTCTCACTTTTGAAACCGATCCCGTGCATTTCCGAGAAAACTTTGAGCCTCCTCACGTCCGCAGCTACAGGGAAAACGAATAGGTGACCGAGTTTCTCACGATTCAATACTTCCAGGGCTGCCTTTATCAGAACCGTTCAGATATCGCCCACAAAGGCTCGTGAATTTAACAACACACTGCGCTACAGTACCATGATCTCAGGTATAGCCGAGGCTAAGTTTTCTAGTTGACTCTAATCATGACGCTCGATAGCCTTTCGCGCCGACGATAAAAGAGCGCGTTCGCGGCATTCGACGAATGGTTCGAAATCGTGTGGGAAAAAGCAGTCGCAGCAACTCGGCCTGGTCGGCGGATTTGCGCAAGGCGGATGAGGGATGGCTAATTTGAATGAAAGTCGGCGACCCGATTGTGGATAACAGCAACGAACAAGGTTGGAATAAGCGCCAATCCACGGTCAGCTTGCCGGAAGTCCATCGCTCGATTCCGGTGCCCAGGAATCTGGGGTTCTGGCGGAAGCTACTGGCCTTTTCCGGACCCGGATATTTGGTCGCGGTGGGTTACATGGATCCCGGCAATTGGGCGACCGACCTCGCTGGGGGTTCCGCCTTCGGTTACACGCTCCTGAGCGTCGTCCTCATTTCCAATGTGATGGCCATCATCCTCCAGTCGCTCTGCGCCAAGCTGGGGATCGTAACCGGCCGCGATCTGGCCCAGGCCTGTCGCGACCATTATTCCAAACCGGTTTCGATCACCCTTTGGCTGCTGTGCGAGGTAGCGATCTGCGCGTGCGATCTTGCGGAGGTAATTGGCAGCGCCATCGCCTTGAACCTGTTATTCAAAATCCCCCTCATCTGGGGGGTTTGCATCACTGTTTTGGATGTGCTGGCGATTCTGTATTTGCAGAACAAAGGATTCCGTTACATCGAGGCGCTGGTAGTCACGCTCATATTGACGATTGGAGGATGTTTCGCTCTTGAAATAATTTTCTCGAAACCCAATCTGCCGGCGGTGCTGCGCGGTTTCATCCCGAGCACTGAAATCATTACGAACAAGGACATGCTTTACGTCGCGATTGGCATTCTGGGGGCCACGGTGATGCCCCACAATCTCTACCTCCACTCGTCCATCGTGCAGACGCGCAAGTATGAACAAAATGCCGCTGGCAAAGCGGAGGCCATCAAGTTCGCGACGATCGATTCAACCACGGCGCTCATGTTCGCCTTGTTCATTAACGCGGCCATCCTCATTGTTTCCGCGGCCACGTTTCATCAGCAGGGAAGACACGACGTCGCCGAAATCCAGGATGCCTATAATCTTCTCTCACCGATGCTGGGAGTCTCAGTGGCGAGCGCTCTGTTCGCCCTGGCTTTGCTGGCTTCCGGTCAAAACTCGACGTTAACCGGCACGCTCGCGGGTCAAATCGTGATGGAAGGTTTTCTGAACATCCGGCTCCGGCCGTGGTTGCGGCGGTTGATTACCCGTTTGATCGCTGTCATCCCAGCCGTTATTTGCACGGCGGTTTACGGTGTGAGTGGCACGGCAAAATTACTGGTCTTCAGTCAGGTCGTGTTGAGCATGCAATTATCGTTTGCGGTGATACCGCTGATTATCTTTACCAGCGACCGCCAGAAGATGGGCGAATTTGCAAACCCGGGATGGATCAAAGTCCTGGCGTGGATTTCGGCCGCCATCATCGTGGCCCTGAACGTCAAGTTCCTGGCCGATTTCTTCGGTCTTACCGCCAGAATACAGGCGTTGTTCAATTGAAAGGAACCCAACGATGTATCGGAAGATTCTTGTAGCATTGGAGAACAGCCGGGCGGACGAAAGCCTAATCCCGCATATCAAGGAATTGGCCCGGACACTCCATTCCGAACTGTATTTGGTCCACGTCGCCGACGGCTGGGTTGCCCGCAACTTTGACCAACTCAAACTGGCTGAATCCGATGAAATGAAACAGGATCGTGAATACCTCGAAACTATCGGAAGCCAGCTTCGGAAGGAAGGACTTGCGGTAACCGCTCATGTGGCGCTGGGCGACCCGGCCAGCGAAATCCTAAAGACTGCCGAGCGGCAAAACTGCGATTTGATTGCCATGACCACTCATGGTCATCGCTTTGTCAGCGACCTGGTTCGCGGCAGCACAATTGCGGAAGTCCGGCACAGAGCAACAATCCCCATTTTACTGGTTCGCGCCGCGAAACTTTAAGCAGATCCGAAAACGGAGTTGCCTTGCGGGAGAATGTTTTTTTTCCAGGCAGCTTCAGGAGGTGTGATCGTGGATGATCCGCCAGCCTTCCGGAAATCGCCGCAGGACCAATGTGACCAATCCGCCGGGCGAACTCTCTCTGAGCCGGCGCGAAGCGCAGATCATGGACATCCTGTAC
>JBDTOW010000900.1:0-2590 GCA_039933075.1 Verrucomicrobiota bacterium
TCTGCTCCCCATAAAGCCGCAGCAAATTCAGGTCGTCCTCCGGGAAGATTGGTGCCGCTGATGGTAAGGAAGTTGTTCGTCCAGTACACCATTAAACCTTCCGACGCGCGCGAACGGCCCGTCACACTCGCCGCCGCCAACATCAGAAGAAAAAGCGAAAATGTTCGCAGGTGAGCTGTCGAGGTCGGACACGAAACATGGCATATGGGCTTCATCAGGGAAATGCAACCAGCCAGGCCGCCCACGTCAAGCGAAAGAAAGCGCGTCCGCGGCGGCCGCGGTTGAAACAGTCACTGCGGCGGGAAACGGTTACTACTCGGTTCAATGAGATCCGAAGGCTTGCGTGAAATCCTGGAATTCTCATTGCGACCCGGAGCGCGGCTGTGTCGTCCCGACCAGCCGCAGCACGCCCGCACCACACAGAGCGGTTTTTCGTATCGAGGCGCTGCGGCTGTTGCTTCGCACAGAGCCGCGGTTCCGCAATATCAGAATTGCTGCGTGAAATCAGGGCTTGCTTGTTTCCTGGCGCTGGGCTAGCCAAGGACAGATTCAGATCCGTTCACGTGATTACCGCATTGCAACATCTGTGGGAACCAATACGGTACTCCAATCGTTCGTTATGAATTCCTCATTTCACAAAAGCTCCGGCCAAGCGGCAAGTGGCTTCACCTTGATAGAATTGCTCGTGGTGATCGCGATCATAGCCATCCTGGCGAGCATGCTCCTGCCCGCCCTGTCCAAGGCCAAGGAAAAGGGTCGCGGCATTAAATGCTTGAACAACGTGCGCCAGATTGCTTTGGCCTACAACCTCTACGCCGACGATAACAAGGATGACATTGTCACGCTGTACCTGTTTAACACCCCGGCGCCACGTGGATCACTTTTCCCCGGTGAAATTACGTGGTGGGTGGACCTGATGAGATCGTCGCTCCAAGGAACCAACGTGATCGGGTGTCCTTCAGTGAAAAACGGATTCGGTATTGCGATGAACCATCCCGAGCTCACCGCCTGGAGCACCGACTCACGCCCGAAACTTGCGAGCATAAAGCGTCCGAGCGAGTCCGTACCCATCGCTGATGCCGGCCTGATTAGCAATATTCGGGAAAAAGACCCGGATCAATGGGTCGAGAAAAAAGATCAACAGTTTCTCTATTTTCGGACGCCCACGAACGCAGGCTATTACGACTCCGAGCCGCAACGGGCCGTCAACCGCCACGGTCGGCGATGCAATTTCGGTTTCGTGGACGGCCACGCTGCGGCCACCAAGGTCAGCGCGCTGGGCCTCCAGTTCTTCCCGGGAAAAGACGAGAAGGGCCAAACGGCGACCGGCTCAAAGTGGCTGGGCGGTAACGGTCGGTTCGATCCTCGATGGATGTGGGACCCTGAGTGAAGAAACTGATGATCCCTCAAATTTTGCATGGAGAGAAAAAACATCGCGACATGCGCCCTGCTGCTGATCATCGCTGCGGTGGCCAGCTCTCTATTTTTCAGCCGATCGGGTCGTTCACCAAAGATAAACCTGAATCCGTATCAGGCCCTCGGGGCTGTCGCCGCGGAAGAAACCTCGAAGTTACTCGGCGACCGTGGAGAGATCGTGATTGTGATCAATGATCCCGGTGGCGAACGCGATTCCGTGCTCGACGCGCAATTGGACACGTTCACCCGCAGTTTGAAAAAGCTCGGAAAATTCGCCGTCGCGGCGATCGAGCGCGTCAAAATGGATGCGATGACCCGGATGGCGACCGGCGGAACGATGCCGCCGGACCAATTCACGGCGGTAAGGGCAAAACACCCTCGAGCCGACGCGTTCGTCCTCTTCATCGGATTTCCGATGCTCCCGCCGAATGAGCTCGACACGCTCAAAGCTGGCAAAACAAAGTTAATCGTTATTTCAGCCGCCTTGCCCGGATATCGGGAACTCGTCAGTGCCGGCGTCATCCAACTGGCCATTGTCCCGAAGCCTGCGACGGCCAAGGAGGAAACGGCCGAGCCGAAGAACCTTCGTGATTGGTTCGCGCAGGAATACCAAATCGTGACACCGGCCACGGCCGATCGACTCCGTTTTTAGTGCGAGTCAGGGAGATGATCGGCCAAATATGAACGGTGCGCCGGCGGCTCAATCATCCGCCGAGCGCACCTCGATAGTCGCCGGCTCCGAAAGACGGTAGGTCGGCGCCCAACAGATGCCGCGCAGCTCTTCATGATACTGTCACTGTTAACTACGGCCTGAATTGCAGCGTTTGGGTTGGATGCACCGGGGAATAATCGTATTATCGCCCCAACGAGGTGTCGAGGCTAAGCGGCCATCAGAATTGAAAATAAACGATTGCAACCAGGCTGCTCTTTGGTAGCGTAACGAAAGGGTTACGGGACCACCAGGAACACCGAATCCATCAGAATGACAACGCCTATTCCATCGCAGCACATTCTTGTAGTCGACGACGAGCCGACGGTGAGAGATGCGCTGAAAATGCTTTTAACCTTTGATGGGCACACGATAAAACTTGCGAACGATGGACCGAGTGCCCTGAAGAAACTATCGGCGCACAAATTTGATGTCGTTTTCACTGACCTCAAAATGCACGGGCTG
>JBDTOW010000901.1:0-2587 GCA_039933075.1 Verrucomicrobiota bacterium
GCTCACACTCGTCCCACTCACCATCATGGCTCAAACCGCTCTCGAAAAAGGGGAAGCTTTCCTTAAACAAAACGCCACCAAAGAAGGGGTTAAAACCACGCCCTCCGGTCTGCAATACAAAGTGCTGAAAGAAGGAGCCGGCAAAACCCCGAAGGCCACCGATACGGTGGAAGTGAATTATCGCGGCACTCTGATTGACGGCACCGAGTTCGACAGTTCTTACAAGCGCGGACAACCTTACACGACCTCGGTCATGGGAGTGGTCAAAGGCTGGACCGAGGCGCTGCAAATGATGAAGGTTGGCTCGAAATGGCAGCTTTTTATTCCGTCAGAGCTCGCCTACGGCCCGCGCCCCGGCGGACGGGACATCGGACCCAACGCGGTTCTTGTTTTTGAAGTGGAATTGCTGGAGATCAAGCCGCCGACTCCTCCGCCCGGCGCCCAACCCGTCACTAGCGATATCATCAAGGTGCCTTCGGCTGAAGAACTCAAAAAGGGCGCCAAGATCGAGGTGATCAAATCGGATTCGACCGCCCCAAAATGACTGTGCTCCGCGCAAACCGCATTTGCCAGCCTGAATGGGTTGACTCCCCGGTTGAACTTTGTGCTCGTCCCGGAGGGTTCGAGGATTGAGTGTCAGGTTCCGATATGGCGAACCTGATCGCGTGAAGAGCAGGGCGCGGCCTTGCGGCTCCCCCTGCTCCAGGAAATGTGCTTTACACCACTGCTGGCATAACCTTACTGTCTGCATCTTGTAGAAATCTGAAAGAGACGACTATGGATTCGACGACGAAAGAGAAGAGCATCAACGATTTTCGTTTGCACGAGCGCGATACGGGCTCGGCTGACGTTCAAATTGCGCTCTTGACTCAGCGGATTAATGAGCTGAGTGAACATCTGCAAAAGTACAAAAAGGATTTCAGCTCCCGCCGAGGTTTGTTAATGATGGTAGGACAGCGACGACGCCTCCTGGACTATCTTCACAAGACAGACGTCAGCCGTTATCAATCGATCACCAAGAAATTGAAATTGCGAAAATAGCGGATTGGCGTAAATCTCAGCGCCAAATCTCTTCATCTTTCAACGCACGTGGCAGGAAACGCGACCTGGACGTGCGCAAGGAAAAACACTTCGCGGATAAACATGCCGTTGGCTTCGGGAAATTTCATTCAGCACCTGCGCGGCGGGCGCTCAATGAAGTTCCTCTGGGCCAGCGTATTTAGGAAATCGAGTTATGTCAGAGAAAATATCGGTCCGCATCGGTACGAGCGAAATTCACATTGAAACCGGCAAACTTGCCAAACAAGCGGATGGCGCGGTCACTGTCCAACTGGGTGAAACAATTGTCATCGTCGCGGCGGTCGCCGCAACCAAGTCGAAACCGGGGCAGGACTTTTTCCCGTTGCAGGTCGACTATCGTGAGAAGGCCGCCGCCGCTGGAAGATTCCCGGGTGGCTACTTCAAGCGCGAAGGCCGCCCCACCGAAAAAGAAATTCTCACCAGCCGTTTGATCGACCGGCCGATCCGCCCGCTGTTCCCGAAAGGTTGGTACAACGAAGTTCAGGTGCAAAGCATTCTCCTGAGTGCCGATGGCGAAAATGATCCGGATATCCTGGGAATCATCGGCGCTTCGTCCGCCCTGATGGTTAGCGATATCCCCTGGGATGGACCGCTGGGAGCGGTTCGGGTCGGTCGCATCGCCGGCCAGTTCATCGCCAATCCAACGCATTCTCAAATGAAAGAAAGTGACCTGGATTTGGTGTACGTGGGCAACGCCACCGACATCGCGATGTATGAAGGCGCGGCCAAGGAGATTTCCGAGGCCGACTTCAACGCGGCTCTCCGCTTCGGCCATGAATGTTGCCAGCCCATCATCGCCGCGCAAAAGGAACTGGCCGCCCGCGCGGGTAAAAAGAAACGGGAAATCGCGGTGAAAATCGTGCCCGAAGAAATTCTTCTCCAAGCCAAAGCGCTGGTGGGAGATCGTATCGTCACGGCGCTGCTGACTCCGGGCAAGCTGGCCAGAGAATCGGCTTGCAAAGCGATCCAGGACGAAGTGGGCGCCACGCTGACCGAGAAATTCGGACCGGAGAAAGTCAACGATTTCGTCATCAACGACGCCTTCTATTACATCCAAAAGGAAGCTGTGCGCGGCTTAATCCTGAATAGCGGCAAACGCCTGGATGGCCGCTCATTTGATGCTATACGGGCGATTTCTGGTGAAACCGGGCTTCTCCCTCGAGCGCATGGCTCCGCTCTGTTCAGCCGCGGAGAAACCCAGGCGATCGCGGTGGCGACTCTCGGCACCACGGAAGACTCTCAGGAATTCGATTCCTACACCGGCGGCGAAAAACAGTTTATCCTCCACTATAACTTCCCAAACTTTTCCGTCGGTGAGACCGGCCGAATCTCCGGACCCGGCCGTCGCGAGATTGGACACGGCGCGCTCGCCGAGCGCTCCATTGAACCGGTCATACCGCTGGCTGATTATCCTTATGCTATTCGCATCTCGTGCGAAATTATGGAATCTAACGGTTCCACTTCCATGGCGTCGGTCTGCTCGGGTTCGCTCGCGCTGATGGACGCC
>JBDTOW010000902.1:0-2584 GCA_039933075.1 Verrucomicrobiota bacterium
ACCATAGCACTAATCCCACGACGGCAAGCAACAATCCCGCGACTACGAGGAACTTTCCGAGTTCGTTTATCGGATTCAAATTGTTTTGCATACAACTTCAGAAGAATTTGTTACCATGTGATTGTTCCTATGGCAACGATCGCAATCCTGGGCACGATGGACACCAAAGGCGAAGAACATGCCTTTGTCGCAAACCAAATCAAAGCGCGTGGGCATCAGGTTCTCGTTATCGACGTTGGCACGTTGGGCGAACCGCGCCTCAAGCCGGACGTGACGCGCCAGGAAGTCGCCGCCGCGGCCGGTGCCGATTTGCCAACCCTGGTCGCGAAGCGCGATCGCGGCGAAGCGGTAGCGGCGATGTCGCAGGGCGCTCCACTCATTCTCGCTCAGTTGGCGCAGGAAAGAAAAATTGACGGCGTGATTTCGCTGGGCGGCGGCGGCGGCACCGCCATCGGCACGGCGGCAATGCGCGCTCTGCCCATCGGATTTCCAAAGTTGATGGTTTCCACGCTGGCCAGCGGCAACACCGCTCAATACGTCGGCGTGAAAGATATCGTGATGTTTCCCAGCATCGTCGACGTCGCCGGCATCAACAGCATCTCGCGCCAAATCCTGACCCGGGCGGCTGGCGCGATCTCCGGCATGGTGGAAGCCAAGCCGCCGGCGGGCGAGGACAAACCGATCATCGTTGCCAGCCAGTTTGGAAACACAACCGCGTGCGTCGATCTTGCTCGCCACATCCTGGAAGCGGCGGGTTACGAAGTTCTGGTGTTCCATGCGACCGGCACCGGCGGACGCACGATGGAGTCGCTCATCGAAGCGGGAATGGTCGCGGGAGTTCTGGACATCACAACGACCGAGTGGGCGGACGAACTGGTGGGCGGCGTTCTCGGCGCGGGTCCAACCCGTCTCGAGGCGGCCGCAACTCATGGAGTCCCGGCCATTGTCACTCCCGGCTGCCTGGACATGGTGAATTTTCTGGCGCCGGAAACCGTGCCGGCCAGGTTTCGCGGTCGCACATTCTACCAGCACAATCCGCAGGTAACGTTGATGCGAACCACGCCCGAGGAATGCGCCGACCTCGGCAAGATCATTGCCCAAAAACTGAATGCTTCGATCGCGCCCATCAGTGTGCTGATCCCGCTGAGAGCGATTAGTGTTATTAGCGCGCCCGGACAGAAATTTCACGACCCGGTTGCCGACAAAGTCCTGTTTGAGGCGATTAAGTTAAATCTGCGCCCCGATATCGAGGTGATTGAAATGGACTGCGCCATCAACGATCCACCTTTCGCCGAGGCCTGCGCGCATGCGCTGCTCAAGAATATGAAACTGAAACCCGGTTTTACAAACCGGTTGGATGATCCAGAAACTGCCAGGACAACCTATACTTCTTCGCCAGGTGCGCAGCGAGTGCTTTGACGCCGAAGGTTTCAGTCGCGTAATGGCCGCCATAAAAAACGTTCACCCCAAATTCCTCAGCCAGGGCGAAGGTCCAATGCGGACCTTCGCCCGTGATGAACGTGTCGATCCCTTCGCGCGCCGCCGTCTTCAGTTCCCCGCCCGCTCCCCCCGTAACGACCCCAATCCGCCGGCAAATGGCGGGTCCGCCCGGAAGGAGGATCGGAACGCAGCCGAGCAAACGAGACAATTTGTTTGCCAGGCTCGGCCGCGGAATTTTGTCTCGAGTTTGAAAACCAATGAACTGTCCTTTGCCGAAGAAGAACGGTTGGAGATTTCTGAAACCAAGCGACCGGCAGAGTTGCGCGTTGTTGCCAAGCTGGAGATGCGCATCGAGCGGGAGATGAGAACTGTAAACGGCGAGGTTATTTCCCACCAATTGACGAAGCAACTCGTATCGTTTTCCCGTCCAGGGATGCGTTATTCCCCAGAACAACCCATGATGCACAATCATCAAGTCCGCCTTCGCCGCAATGGCCAGCTTGACGGTGGCGAGGCTGGCGTCCACCGCGGCGGCAATGCGCGTGACGGTGCCGTCATTGTCCACCTGCAGACCGTTGGCGGCCCCGTCCCAGTCCTGGAATTCCGCGGTGCGTAAAAGATCATCCGAGTAGCGGACGATCGCTGAGAGAGACGTCTTTGCCATGCGGCAATCCAAGCAAAACGACCCGGTGAAGAAAAGGAAGGACTTTCCGGGTGGAAACATTCTGAATGACACCTTGAATTCCTGGCCAACGTCCTTATAGTGCGCTCGTTTTAAAACGATTGACATGACTGATTTGTCCGCTGCAACCCCGTGGAACATACAGGCTGCTCGCAGCCTGTATAACATCGATCGGTGGGGAGCGAAATATTTTGACATCAACGAGGCCGGCCATGTCGTGGCCAAGCCACTCCAGGAGACCGGCGCTTCCGTGGAAATCACCGACGTCATCGAAGAGGCCAAGGGACGCGGGCTGAAATTTCCGTGTCTGATCCGGTTTCAGGACATTTTGCGTCATCGAGTGGAAGCCATCAACCAGGCGTTTCGCAATGCGATCGCCGAGTTTAATTATCAAGCGAGGTACCGCGGCGTTTTTCCGATCAAGGTCAACCAGCTCCGCGAGGTGGTGGAAGAAATCCTCGA
>JBDTOW010000903.1:0-2583 GCA_039933075.1 Verrucomicrobiota bacterium
CCGTTGATCGCGACACGCGTGCGCAAGGTTGCGCGCAAGGGCGGCAAGATTTTCGTGTGGTTCGGGCATTTCGTGGTTCCGACCTGTCTTCGTCGAATGAGCGCGCTCGAAACCAAACAGACCATTCAGACTGCGCTCGCGGATTTCGCTGGCAAACCGCTCGCCGATGCCGCCACCGCGCTCTTTGAATCACTCGGCTACAAAAGCCAGAAACGCATCGTTCTCAATCCGAACACCGCAAAAACTTTCACTGAAAACTTCGCCAAAGACAAGCCGCTCAATCCCGATCACGTCTTGCTCGCCGACTGGCAATCCGTGGATTTCTTGTTTCAACTCACCGACGAGGAAGTCCGCGCCGCCGCGCAGCACCACCAACAATTCCTTTTTGAGAGCAAAGGCAAATACAGCGGCACCGTCATCGAGTCCTATCTTCTCTTCGCGATCACGTTGAAGGAGCCGCACTACACGCGCACCGAACTTTCCGGCATCACGCGCGCCGTTTCCAGATTTCAGACGGCCCGATGAACAGATCGGACGGCCCAAAACGGAACTCATCAGTCTGTTTCAGCGCGAGCTGGGACGCGGACGGAAATACGTGGACCGAGACCACGCGCTGCTCCTTGCCCGATCCCTTCCCGATTGGTCGAGGGTTCGCCGTTCCAATTCCTTCCGTCGTTTTGCAGAAAAGGCCGCCCGTGTTTCATTACTATGAATCCACCCAAGAAGCTGCTGGTCGAGCTGCGGGTGGGAGGTGGATGTCGTCAAGTTCAAAGACGCGGGCGAGTTCCACCACCCGGCCGGTGAAACGCTTCGCCAGGGACGCATTCAGATTTCAACCCTGTTCAGTTACTCCGAAGCCAGATTGTTCACCGTCGAGGATCTGTTTGCCAAAAAGCAATCAATTATCTCCAAAAAATAGAAAGACTTGGAGTTAGTTGACTAGTTGACTCTCGTGATGTTGGATCAGGAAAAGGAAGTCCGCCGCGTCGCCAAACTCATTCGGAATGCGTTCACCGGAATCAGCATCGGCCTTGCCCGCTTCGACGCCTTTGGCCGTCTCGGTTTCGTCGGGCGCATCGGGCCAGATCCAAGCGTGGAAATGGACGAAGCGATGGAACGTAAATTCGCCGTGGCCGAAACGATGATCACCAACATCGTGCGCCGCACCTTGCCGTAGCTGCTCTCCCGTGAAGTCAGTCAAAGCCAATTGCCCCTATGAGACCAGGCGCTTCGTGAGGAAAGCATCTATCGCGGAGGGACAACGGAAGCGGCGGTTCGCGCGCTCCGCTTCGCAGTTCGCGCCCGCGGCGCAAATCAGTCCTCCGCTTTGGAATCGCGGGCCGTCAAGTCTCGGAGTGCGTCCGCGGGATGTTTGTCTTCGTATAAGACCGCGTGTACTTCATCGATGATAGGCGTAACAATGTCGAGTTTCCGCGCGAGTTGATACGCTGAATGCGCTGTGGGATACCCCTCCGCAACGGTCACCGTGCTGGCCAGAATTGCTTTGGGTTTTTCACCTTTGCCAAGACGTTCGCCAAAGCCGCGATTTCGGCTGAGCCGCGAAAAACAGGTCACCATCAAATCTCCGATCCCGCTTAGCCCGAGAAAAGTTTCGGCCTGAGCGCCGCAGGCTAAACCCAAACGACGAATCTCGACAATTCCGCGCGTCACCAGAGCGGTCTTGGAATTGTCACCGAAACCCAGGCCGTCACAAGCGCCGGCGGCGATCGCCACCACATTTTTTAGGGCGCCCCCCAGTTCAACGCCGAGTGGATCCGGGCTCGTGTAAACCCGAAACGCCGGCCGGTGGAAAAGTTGTTGGACGGAATGCGCCGCAGCGGGACTGGTTCCGGCAGCCACAATCGCGGAAGGCATTCCGCGCGCAACCTCCATCGCCAAGGTAGGCCCGGAAAGGGCTACCAACTCCGCCTGAGTTGCGGTCGTGCGCAGAACCCCGCACATCGTCAGGCAGGTGTCGCATTCGATTCCTTTGGTGACGCTGACCACAATTCCCATAAATCCCGACAAACCACTCGTTACTTCACGAAAGGCCTTTGACGGCACGGCTACGACCACGCATTCCGCGGCCCGGATCGCCCGTTCGAAATCAGGCTCAAATGACAAGCCTCGCGGCAGCTTGATACCCGGCAGGTAACGCTCATTGACTCCCTTCGCGCGCAGCTCGTCCAAGTGGCCGGCGTCGTGCCCCCATAGCGCAACCTCGTGGAGGTTCTCGTGCAGAATTCGCGCCAGCGCAGTCCCCCAAGCCCCGGCGCCTAAAACCGTAATTCTCATGGGATCGATTTCGATTCGGTTTTCTTCGCGCCTAAACGGTTCTCCGTTCCGTTCAGAAGTCGTCGGATGTTGGCTTTATGCTTATACACCGCCAGCACGGTCATAATCGTCCCGACAACGATCAACCGCCGGCTGCCAGCGAAAGCCCACGCGGCGAATGGGAGAGTGATGGACGCGGCGAGCGAACCGAGTGAGACATACCGAGTCGTTGTGGTAACCACAATCCAAACGATCAGGATCGTCAACAGGGCATACGGCATCAACGCCAGCAACACTCCCGCCGTCGTG
>JBDTOW010000904.1:0-2582 GCA_039933075.1 Verrucomicrobiota bacterium
GAATAAGAGCACAGCCAATCGCGCAGCCCTGGTAGCCAAGCCGATCATTTCTGCGCCGGAAGCAATCGTGTTGGCAGCGGAAAACATCGGCGCAACGCTGATCGCCACCGACATCGTTCCGCTCGCTCCAGACCCTGAAGGAGCCGAGAAACGCCAGGGCTTCCGAGCCACTCCGTTGAACGGTAAAACGAGAGTGCGGCTGACTTGGCTGCCGATGAACCGTTCCTCCTTGCGTCTGTGTTGGCAGGTGGAGTTGACGAGTCGAGCGCGCGGAGAGCTTTATCGAGTCTTGATCAACGCGCAGACCGGCGATGCTCTGATCCGGCATTGCCTGACCCTCTATCTGAGCGAAGCCACCTACCGCGTCTTTATCAGCGACAGTCCGACGCCGTTTTCGCCCGGTTACCGAACCCCTTCGAGCGTTCAGCCAGCAATCGTCGAACGTCAGTTGGTCACGTTGAGCGCGCTTTCCACCAATGCTTCTCCCAACGGCTGGATCAATGATGGTGGCAATGAATTGCGCGGGAATAATGTCGATGCGCACCTCGATCGGAATGACGATGACCAGGCCGACTTGCCGCGTCCGCAAGGTGCGCCGCAGCGAGTATTCGATTTTCCCATGGATCTCGACAAGGCACCGGCGAGTTCTGGAAACGCGGCGATCGCGCAGCTTTTCTACTGGAACAACTGGATGCATGACAAACTTTACGACTTAGGTTTCACCGAGGCGGCCGGGAATTTTCAGAAAACGAATTTCGATCGCGGTGGTGTCGGCAATGATGCGGTCGAGGCCGATGCCCAGGATGGCGGCGGCTTTAATAATGCCAATTTCTCCGCCTCGAGCGACGGGATCCCCGCACGAATGCAAATGTATATTTTCAATGGCCCCACGCCGGATCGCGATGGCGCGCTCGATGCGGAGATCGTTTTGCACGAGTACACCCACGGTCTCAGCACCCGGCTGGTGGGCGGCGGGGAGGCGCTCAATGAGTTGCAAAGCGCCGGGATGGGCGAAGGTTGGTCCGATTTTTATGCCCTCGCCCTGCTGAGTGAATCGGCAGACGAGTTGGACGGCAATTACGCGATGGGAGCGTACGCTTCTTATCAGTTCGGCCAATTGAACGAAAATTACTACTACGGAATTCGACGCTATCCCTACACGACCGATCTGGCCAGGAATCCGCTCACGTTCAAAGATCTCGACTCGCGTCAAGCGGATCGGCATACGGGAGTTCCGCTCAGCCCCCTTTCCGGCCCCGGGGATTTCGCCGAAGAGGTCCACAATCAAGGCGAGGTTTGGTGCGTCACATTGTGGGACGCGCGCGCCAATTTGATTAAGAAATGGGGATTCGAGGCTGGCAACCAATTGATTCTCCAGTTGGTGACTGATGGAATGAAGCTGACACCGCCGAATCCAAATTTCCTGGAAGCGCGCGATGCAATCCTTCAGGCGGATCGGGTTAAAACGGGCGGCGCCAACCGCGACGAGTTGTGGGCCGCATTCGCGAAAAGAGGCCTGGGTTTCAACGCCAGTTCACCCACGAGCTCGACGACGTCGGGTGTCATTGAGACTTTCGACGTTCCGGATGATCTTTTCATTTCACCCGCTTCGGGGCTGACATCAACGGGACCGGACGGTGGCCCGTTTTCGCCGGCCAGCCAGACCTATTCGCTGTCGAATGTGGGGACCAACGTGATTGATTGGTCAGCCACGTGGACGGCTGCGTGGCTCGATGTGTCGATCACCAACGGAACTATCCTGCCGGGCGCCGCGCCGATCCCATTGACCGTGCAGTTGAATTCGATAGTCAACAGCCTGCCGGCCGGCCTGTACGATGACACCGTCACTTTCACCAACCTTGTGAGCGGGAAAAGCCAGGCACGGAAAGTAGCGTTGCGCGTGGGGCAGCCGGATTATTTTACCAGGCTTTTCGCCGACGAGGATAACGACCTCGACTTTCAAAGCATCACTTTCACTCCGGACGGATCAAAGGATTATTACTCGGTTTGCCGCGAGACGGCGACTGCGTTTCCGACTGACCCCAGCGCAGGCGCGATTCTTTCCCTCGCGGATGATGACTTTGCGAAAGTGGTGTTGGGCGAGGGCGCTCACGTTTCCCTTTACGGAACCAACTACACCTCGTTCTATGTTTCGGCGAACGGTTCGGTAACTTTTACACAAGGCGTTTCGGAATTTCAGGAATCACTCGAGGCGCACTTTAGTCTGCCGCGGGTCTCGATTTTGTTTGACGATTTGGACCCCTCGTTCGACGGCCTCGTTTCGTGGACACAGCTTCCAGACCTGGTGGCTGTGACTTTCGAGAACGTGCCGAATTTTTTTGAAGCCAGCCAGAATAGTTTTCAATTGGAGATGTTCTTCGACGGGAGGACCCGTCTCACTTATCTGGAGATCGGCTCGACCGGCGGACTCCATGGCTTGTCGAATGGCAAGGGATCGCCCGACGGCTTTGTCGAAACCGACTTCAAGAATTATGGCGCCTGTTTGCCGGTGCTGATCGTGAACTTGCCAGAGTCCGTCACCGAGGCACAACCGGGCGCTACTGGAACTGTTGTCCTGCCTC
>JBDTOW010000905.1:0-2579 GCA_039933075.1 Verrucomicrobiota bacterium
CTCTCAGAACAAATCTCCGCAAGAAGCGGCTAAAGCCAAAATGAGAACTGCTGACAACGTCCAACGGATGGTTGACTAAGCAACCGACCTTCTCTATTAACAATCGAACGTTTTTCCCAAACTGGAGTTATCATAAATTTTATGCCCCCAAAAACCGCTGAAAAAACTGCCGCTGCCGAGACGAAGCCGGTCGAGATCGACAAGGTTCGGGCCGCGCGGCACCGCGATCTCGACGCGGCGATTTCCACAATTACCAAAACCTACGGCGAGGGGAGCATCATGAGACTGGGTGACGCGACGGCAAGGGTCAAAATCGAAGTGATTCCGACAGGCGCGCTGGCCGTCGATCTCGCGCTGGGCGTCGGCGGTTTGCCGCGTGGACGCGTTGTGGAAATTTTTGGGCCGGAGTCCTCCGGCAAGACCACTTTGATGCTCCATGTTATCGCCAGCGCCCAAAAAAATGGCGGTCTCGCCGCCTTCATCGATGCCGAGCACGCGCTCGATCCGGCCTACGCGAAGAAGTTGGGCGTGAACCTGGACGATCTGCTGGTCTCCCAACCGGACAGCGGAGAGGAAGCGCTAACGATTTGCGAAACGCTCGCGCGCTCCAACGCGCTTGATGTGATCGTCATCGATTCCGTGGCTGCTCTGGTCCCGAAGTCGGAGCTCGAAGGCGAGATGGGCATGGCAACGATGGGCATGCAAGCGCGTCTGATGAGCCAGGCCCTGCGCAAATTGACCGCGATTCTCGCCAAAGCCAAGACGACCTGCGTTTTTACCAACCAGCTTCGCGAAAAAGTGGGTGTCATGTTCGGCAACCCGGAAACCACGCCCGGTGGCAAAGCACTCAAATTTTACGCGAGCGTGCGGATCGACATCCGGCGCCGGGACACTCTCAAAGACGCCGCTGGCAATCCCGTTGGCAACTGTGTGAAAGTAAAAATCGTTAAAAACAAAGTCGCGCCGCCGTTTGCCGAAGCGGAGTTTGAAATCATTTACAATCATGGCATCAACAAGGAAGGCAGCATCGTGGATGTGGGGTTGAACCATGGCGTGGTCGAAAAGAAGGGGGCCTGGCTGCAGTTCAACGGCGAGTTAATCGGCCAGGGCAAAGAGGCCGCCCGGCAGGCGCTGTCAGACAAACCGGAGCTCGCCAGGAAGATCGTCGATGCGATCATGGCGAAACGAAATGCGCCCCCGGCAGCCTAGTACGGCTACAGATAAGTTACTCTGAGGTTGCTGAAAGATTTTCAGGTTTCGCCTGATATTCCTCGATCAGCTCCTTGATCCGGTGGGCGTCTCCCTTGGTGTGTCCGTGACTTGTCAACGGATCCGAACCACCCGAGGATTCGATCAAAATCTCCGACCAAATAAACCCGGTCTTGACGTGCACCGAGGCCACTTTATGCACGCTGATGCTGATTTCATCGATGCTGAACCATGAACGTTTGCGCCGAATCACGGCTCTCTCGGAGATCTCGATCCGCGTGGGGAACAGAAAATTGCCTTTGGTCCAGCGGCTGGCTTGGAAGATTTCGGATGCCATACTGATTGGCAGTGTGATCGTTTATTTTTCGAGGGCAAGCAAGCCAATTTGCGTGGTCATGTGAAGATTAAATTGCTGCTCGACATAAAGTTTTGGCAAGTCATTCTTTGTCACTGAAAATAGTTTGACCATGCAGTTACTCGCAAAGTTGAGCGATACAGCCCTCTTCCTCCAGGAAGTGTTTAACCAGCCAAGGCAAGTGGGCGCTATCGTGCCCAGTTCCAGAAATCTCGCAGCCGCGATGGCGCGCTGGTTGCCCGACGAATCGGACGCCTTCGTGCTCGAGCTCGGTCCCGGCACTGGTGCCGTCACCCAAGCCCTGCTGAAACAAGGCCTGGCGGAGAACCGCCTCGTGGCCATTGAAAAGTCTCCGAAACTGGCAAGCCATCTTCGCCAAAGATTTCCCCAGGCTCACGTCATCACTGGCGACGCCCTGTGTTTGGACCGGCTTCTGAAAAGGCACCTCCCTCAGGTGAGCGACGTCGCGGTCGTCTTCTCGAGCCTGCCGCTGCGGAATCTCGAGCCCAGGGACGCGACTCGGCTGGTCAACAAAATCCGTGCCGTGCTTCGGCCCGATGGCAAGCTGATCCAATACAGCTATCACCTCGGCAATAAACAAAACAGGTCGTTGGCGCAATTCCGGCAAATTAACTCGGATATCATCTGGTTTAACCTGCCGCCTGCTCGCGTCAATGTTTATCAGGAACTTCATCATCGCCCGTCGCTCGTCCGCGCGGGAGCCCGGTGATGACGATGATGCTGAATAAGATAATCCTTGCTTCACAGCGCCTGGCCGCAGCAGCGATTTTATCAGGCGCACTCGCCCGCGCCGCCGATCCGCCGAGCGGCCCTCCCTCCGGCCCACAAACCGATGGCTACTTCAGAAAAGTGATTCTGGATTCCGATCAGCAGGTCAACGGAAAATGGGAAGACACGTTGAAAGATCCCATGGAGTTGGCGGTGGCTGGGGATGGACGCGTGTTCTACGCCCAACGGGACGGAGCGTTCAGCTTCGCGTCGGAGCTCGCCGCGC
>JBDTOW010000906.1:0-2575 GCA_039933075.1 Verrucomicrobiota bacterium
ACGGTGCGCGCCATCCTCGATCGCATCGAGCCGCTGCTCGCGGCCACGCTGGCGGCCGCCACGACGCTCGCCGCCGCGCCACAGGCCGTACCGTCGCACGGCGCGGGTTCGTTGTGCGGACGCGCACTGGGCAGCGCGCCTTACACCACCGTCGAGCAGGAATTGCGTCTCAACTGGGCGGCGCAACTCCGCGACCGCGCCGAGTTCGTGAAGCAGATGACCGCGAACCTGCCCGACCGCCCCGCCTATTTCGCTTACGACGTGGGCGTGAATCTGCGCGGCGCGTCACCCTGGAGTGAATTGCCGTCGTTGCGCGTCCTGTCGGAAGACGAGTTGAAGCAAGCCGCGCGTGACGGCGCGGCGGTGATTGACACGCGCAGCGCGCCGTTTTTTGGCGCGGGACATTTTCCCGGCAGCTTGAACATCGGCCTGGGCAGTGCGCTGTTCTCGACGTGGACGGGTTTCCTCGTGCCCGGTGGAAATTCCATCGCGCTGGTGGTCGGCTCGGCGGACACAGCGGCCAAGGCGCGGCTGGAACTCGCGCGCATCGGTTTCGATAACATGCTCGGCTACATCGAAGCCGACACGCTCAAGGAAACGCAGCAGCTTTCGCAGTTGAGCGTGTGCGACCTCAAGAGCGCGTTGAAACGCGGCGACGCTCCGCAAGTCCTCGACGTGCGCACGCCTGGCGAGTGGGAGTCCGGCCACATCGAAAGCGCGCGGCACAGTCCATTGCCAAAGCTGGCCGCGAACCTCGGCCAACTCTCCAAAGACGCGCCGCTGGCCGTGCTGTGCGGCAGCGGTTACCGCAGCAGCATCGCCGCGAGCCTGCTGCGGGCGCGTGGATTCAGTCAGGTGCAAAACGTGATGGGTGGCATGGCGGCATATCAGGAAACGAAATGCGCGGAATGGCAGGCGGCGGATTTGGTTTTCGAGGCGGCGGACATCTAACTCACCAGCCCAAGAAACAGTGGGTTATACGACGCCAATGACGCGAAAGACCGTGGCGATTATCTGGCGTTCATGCGATTCGGTTTTCGCAGTAGCCTCAAGATGGATTACACCGTCCAAACACTGCGCAATTGAGTTTCCTTATCAGGGAAAGCCGCGAGAAATTTCAGCTAAAGTTTCGGTGGGAGAAATACAAAGGATAGTAGGCTTATAACAATAAAGGGGAAATTTGAAACTGCATAAAACGACATATGAAAAAATCACAAAATAACCACAAAGAACACTCACACAACGAATGCAACCCTGATCCTCAAGAGATCCAGCGCCGCGCTTATCAACTCTACTTAGAGAGAGGCGGCGACTCCGGCCATGACTCTGAGGATTGGCTGAAAGCGGAATGCGAATTGAAGGAGGTCGGGCAAGTCGCAATGAGTCTCTGAAAACAAGAAACCGCCTACCTGCGTTGTGATTCGTGGAAGCCCACTCCCAGCCACACCAAATAAGTATGCAAACTTGATTTTATTATGAACAAAACTCCCGGCCCGAAAAATTCAAACGATAAACGGATGGTGAACCGCAAGGAAGTCACGCCAAGTCCAAAGCCAGAAAAGCGCGACAACACTTTTTCCCAATCCCGCGACACCCGTGAGGATCGCGGTGCGCGTCAAATGAAAACAACGCACGAATCACAAACATTTCCGCACGGAAAATAATCATTACCATGAAAACGAATCTACTGAAGGAAGGCAACTTGACAGAAAATTCCGCGGGTATCGGCACGGTGACTCGTCAGATGGTGCGGGAGCGTGCGGTTGAACTGGCGGTCATCAACGGCCATTCCGCGCAGGACGTGTCGAAGTCTGATTGGGAACAGGCCAAACTGGAATTGACGGGCCAACCGGACATGGATCCCAAAACTGCGATGCTTGAATCCGCCCCTGAATCAGAACGCTGGGATCCGTTGCCTGGCTTCACCGGCCACAAAGTTCCAGCCGCCCCTAGCGAAGACGAGGACGGTGAAGGTCGAAGTGATAATGAAAAGCTTGTCGAAGAAGGCATCGCAGAAGCGGAACATGACCAAATGCGACAAGCCAGCAAGGTTTTCGAACAAAACACCTGAACACATCTTCATCTCGGATGCAGGAAATGGAGAGGATTTGCCAAGTAGCGGTAAGCGCGGCATCCCGCGTTCGGACAAATTATTTAAAGGAGGCAGTGAAACGGACATCACAAAGCGGTAAATACATTATGAAACAAAAATCTTCAATCGCGGGTAAGACTTTCAAAACATTCGGAGTGGTTCTCGTCTTCGGCGCGCTGGCCGTCGGTCAAGCCCAGGCCAGCGTCGCCTACGGCACCATCAACAACTTCGACACCGTGAATGACACGGGTGTTCCCTGTCACGGTTTCGAGATCGAATTGGATGACATTTATAGCTCGGACATCACTTACACTTACGATTGGAACCACTACGGCACGCCGAAAATATCGGAGGGCATCGTCTTTACCTCGGGTGCGTGGCATACCAATGTTCACGTCCGCTACGAGGCCGTCTGGACCAATACCGCATGGTCAGCCTACACGTCCGTGCCGAGCGGTCCCATTGCCCCGACGCAAGGCCACC
>JBDTOW010000907.1:0-2569 GCA_039933075.1 Verrucomicrobiota bacterium
AACCGAACGCACTGCCTTTAATGAGTTCGCTGTGTGACGATGGGTATACGGTGTTGATCGAGACCAGCGGCGCGCTCGATATTTCGCTGATCGATACGCGTGTGCGGCGGATTATGGACTTGAAGTGTCCGGGCAGCGGCGAGGTTGCCCGGAATCGATGGGAGAATCTTCAGCATCTAAAGGATACTGATGAAATCAAATTTGTCATCGGCACTGAAGAAGACTACACGTGGTCAAAGGAAAAGATCGCGGCGCATCACCTCGAGACGATCTGCCCTCTGCTTTTCTCCTGGGTCTCGCCGCTCACACCACAACAACAGGACAAGACGCTGAAGAAAGCGCCCCCGGGACAAACGCCGCTTTCGCAACTGGAACTGGCCGAGCGAATCATCGCGGACGCTCTCCCGGTCCGATTTCAATTGCAAATGCACAAGGTCATCTGGCCTCCATCCCAGCGGGGCGTCTAGCAGCCCGTGACAGAAGCGTTGATAATGACAGGGCTCGGCAACGTAGGGCGCATCACTACGTGCGCGCCGACTCCGCCAACCACGCTTTCCCGCAGCGCAAAGGACGGCGCGCACGGAGTGACGCGCCCTACCAGCGCTTTTGCGATGTGTCGAAACCCTCTTGTAGCTCGTAGCCCGTGAGCAAGACCTCTCAAACGCTCGAGCTGTTGAGGCATTACGAGTCGCGCAATGTGACGTTCCAGGAATCCGACCGTTCCTGGCCAATTGTCTGGGAGCGGGCCAAGGGTGTTCACGTTTGGGATCCGGAGGGCACGCGGTATCTCGATCTGACAGCGGCTTTCGGCGTCGCTGCGGCGGGTCACGCCAATCCCCGAGTCGTCGCCGCAGGTAGAAGCCAGATGGGAAAACTTCTGCACGCGATGGGTGATGTTCATCCGCATCCGATCAAGGCTCAACTGGCTCGCGAGCTCAGTCGGATAACGTTCGAGAGATGGACGAGTCGAACGCCCGAGGGTTTCAGGTCCAGGATCTCGCCGACCAGGGGGAAAACCATCTTTTGCAACTCAGGTTTCGAAGCAGTCGAAGCCGCACTCAAAACGGCGATCCTGTCCACGCGAAAACGCGACATCGTCGCGTTCCAGCACGGTTATCATGGGCTTGGCTACGGCGCCCTGAACGTCACTTACCGCGATCATTTCCGTGGCCCGTTTTGTCCGCAGCTTGGCAAGTTTGGCCATTTTGTTTCCTTTCCGACGTCGCCGGGAGAACTCGACAAAACTGAATCCGAAATTCAAAAACTCTTCCGGCGCCGGGCGATTGGCGCCGTGCTGGTTGAACCGATCCAGGTCCGTGGCGGGGTCAATATTCCACCGTCCGAGTTTCTGCCACTGCTTCGCCGCATTTGTGACGAACATGGCGCGCTGTTGATCCTCGATGAAATTTACACCGGGTTCGGACGAAGCGGCACCTGGTTCGCTTGCGAACACTCGAACACCACGCCGGACTTGATCTGCCTCGGCAAAGCGTTGGCCGGGGGGTTTCCGATTTCTGCCTGTATCGGACCCGCTGGCGTCATGGATGCAGCCTGGCCAGCATCGACAGGGGAAGCGATTCATACGAGCACATTTCTCGGGCACCCGGTCGGCTGCGCCATGGCGCTGGCACAAATTCGGGAGCTCAAAAGCAAAGGCTTGATTCTGCGCAGCGCCAGGCTCGGAGTTTACCTCCGCGAAACTCTCGCCGCCCTGAATTCTCAGTTCGCCGATTTGACCATCTCCGTTCGCGGCTCCGGTCTCATGGTCGGGGCCGAACTTCGCCTGAGGGACGGATCACCCGCGACGGCTTTCGCGTTGCGCGCAATCAAGCAGATGCTGCGTCGCGGCTACATTCTTTTGCCCGAGGGCGAACATGCGAACGTGATCAGTTTTACGCCGCCTCTTACGATCTCGAAGCGACAGCTCCACCAGGCGGTCCGCGTTTTGGCTGAAGTGCTGCACGAAATAGCCGAACGATGAAGCTTTCCGAAATAAAGGAGCAATTAGCCGCGGGAGGAATTCGCCTCACCAAATCGTTGGGCCAAAATTTTCTCCATGATGGCAACCAATTGCGGCGGATCGTCCAGGCAGCGCAGTTGCGTCCAGGCGACCGGGTTTTAGAAATCGGACCGGGTCTGGGTCCGTTGACGGAACTGCTGCTGCGTGAGGCGGGAGAGGTTCTTGCGATCGAAAAAGATCGGCGCCTGTTTGAATTCCTTGAGCAGCACTTTGGCTCGACGACAAACCTGACGTTGCTCCAGGCGGATGCGCTCAAGTTTTTGCAAAGCGAATCGCGAGATTGGTCCGGCTGGAAACTGGTGGCGAACCTCCCCTACTCGGTGGCCTCGCCGATTCTAGTCGAACTCGCCCAAGCCAGCGGTTGTCCGGAGCGGCTGGTCGCCACTCTTCAACTGGAAGTAGCCCAGCGGCTCATCGCGCTGCCCGGCAGCAACGATTCCGGAATACTTTCGCTCTTGATTCAACTACGTTACCAACCCGCAGGCTGCTTCAAGATCCCGGCGACCTGCTTTTTTCCCCAACCAGAAATCGACTCTGCTTGCGTCACGC
>JBDTOW010000908.1:0-2567 GCA_039933075.1 Verrucomicrobiota bacterium
CAACCTGGGAGCTGTAGGGGTGGATCCCAAGCAAACCACCACGGTGGAACTCAAGACCAGCCGCGTTCCCAGCGGATTTATCAACTGGACCGGCACCTTCCTTGCGGGCGCGGGCGAGACTTTGGTCCTGCTTTACCTCTTGCTTGCCTCGGGTGACTTGTTCTTGCAGAAACTTGTCCGCGTGATGCCCACGTTGAGCGACAAGAAGCGCGCTGTCGAGATCAGCCATGAAGTTCAACAGAACATTTCGAATTATCTGTTTTCGGTCTCGCTGATTAACCTTGGCCTGGGAATTCTTGTGAGCGGGGGTCTCTACTGGCTCGGCGTGCCCAATGCCGCCATGTGGGGAATGCTCGTGGCGGCGCTGAATTTTGTTCCCTACTTTGGCCCGGTCGCCGGGATCATCCTGCTGGGCATCGCGGGTCTCCTCTCCTTCGACACACTGTGGAAAGGACTTCTGCCGGCCGCCTGGTATTTGCTGCTTCACCTTTTGGAAGCGAACCTTATCACCCCGGTGTTGCTGGGGCGTCGTTTCACGCTCAATCCGGTGGTCATTTTTATTTCCTTGATCTTCTGGACCTGGCTTTGGGGCGTGCCGGGAGCTTTATTGTCGGTGCCGATCCTTGTCTCGATCAAAGTCATTTGTGATCGAGTCCCTTCGCTGTCGCACGTGAGTGAGGTTCTCGCGAGCTGAATCCAGAAAAGATCCTATCAGTGTCTTCAATGAGTCACTCCCGGGCGAAAATGGTCATGTGGGCAGGGGCCGTCAGCCGTGTCTTGCTGAAAACTGTGGCGGGTGTGGGCGCCTTCGCCAGGGAACATTGGCGCGGAGCCCAATACCTGGGCGCCGTGCTCGGCACGGCGCTTTTCCTCGGCGCGCAGCCGCGTCGCTGACGGCGGACGGTGCGGAGTGTCTTCGCGCAACAGCTTCTCCTTTTTGGTGTGGAATCGGTCCGCTTCATTCTCATTGTGGCGGTGTTGGTCGGAATTTCCATCGTGGTCCAACTGGACGTTTGGACCGGAAAGCTCGGCCAGTCGCAGAAGCTCGGGCCGTTGCTCGTCGTGGTGGTCGCCCGCGAATTGGGGCCGCTCTTCGCAAACTTTGTTCTCATCGTGCGCGGCGGCAGCGCGATTACCACCGAGTTGGGCCTGATGAAAATCGGCGGCGAAGTGCGCGTGCTCGAAGCTCAGGGCATCGAGCCCCTGCCGTTTCTCGTGATGCCCCGGGTCCTGGCAATGGCCGTATCCGCGTTTTGTTTGACGGTGATCTTCGTGCTCGTGGCTTTTGCCAGCGGGTTCGCTTTCGGGGCGTTTATCGGACGGGCAAATCCGGACCCCTCCGTGTTTGTCAACAGCGTGTTCAAAGCCATTCACCCCTTCGACGCAATCGGTTTGCTGGTGAAATGTCTTCTGCCCGCTTTGCTGACGGCTGTGATCTGTTCCACCGAAGGCCTGGGCGTGGAGGGAGGTGTCACGGAAGTGCCATTGGCCGCCAAGCGCGCTCTCGCCCGTTCCCTTGGCGCACTGTTCATCACTTCAGCGACAGTTTCGCTGCTGACCTATTCCTAAGTGGTCATGTTCATGACCACTAAGCCCGTTGCCGCCAGCATGAAGCCTTTCTCCTCCATTGTGAAATTCGGCAACGTGACCGTTCCGTCCAGTTCGCAGTACGAAACCGGGCTCTGGAACATCTCCTTCGGACTGAACCCGGGCGAGCTGCTGCTCGTGCGCATCGAACGCGAAAACGAACGCCTGCCCCTGGCGGACGTCACAGAAGGACTTGTGCCGCCCGCGCACGGAACCGTCACCTTTCTCGGCGATGATTGGCAGCGTCTGTCCGCCGACCACGCCGCGGCGCAACGCGGAAAAATCGGGCGCCTGTTCGAAGACGAAGGCTGGATTAGCGACCTCGACGTGGACGAGAATATCGTGCTGGCGCAGCGCCACCACACGCAACGAACCGAGGAGGAAATCAGGGAGGAGGCGCTGAAGTTCGCGCGCATGTTCGGATTGCCCGGCCTGCCGCGCGGACGGCCAGGCAAGGTGCGGCGCTGGGACTTGCGCAAGGCGGCCTGCATCCGGGCGTTCCTCGGCCAGCCCATGTTGATCATTTTGGAGCAGCCCGTGCGAGGTGTTTACGCTGACTTTATGGCTCCCCTCCTCAACGCGGTGCAGTCCGCGCGCACTCATGGCGCCGCTGTGCTCTGGACAGTCACTGACCCCCAAATCTGGAACAATTCCGGCATCCGCGCGGCCAGTCGGGCCAAAATGTTAGGCTCGGAATTGCGCATGATGGAACCGGACTAATTACCGGCCTCTCCCCCAAACTCCTCTCCTGGGCTGTCTTGAAACCAGAGAGGGGGGATTGGGGGGAGAGGGCGACATTGATTATGGAAAAGCGTTTCAAATTTCGCCATGTGAACGAGCTGACCGGCCTGTTCGTGCTGGCGGTGCTCGCGTTGGTAGTGGTTGGCGTGATTTTCAGCGGCCATTCGCAACGGTGGTTCGCGCGCCAATACGCGTTTGACGTGCTGCTGCCGGAGGCCGGCACCTCCGGGCTGCGCCGC
>JBDTOW010000909.1:0-2564 GCA_039933075.1 Verrucomicrobiota bacterium
AGGAGCCACGCAAAAATGACTTCCGGTATTGGGCGCGCCAACTCGCCCCTTTGCGATGGGACTCTTTAGTTGGCTGGCTTCCTGATCACTACACGGCATCTCATTTCGCAATGCGCAGGTCCTTTAGCGCTTCATCCACTGCTTCCTGAATGTTCGATCTGCGGACTTCCGCGGACGGTTTGCTCAGGAGGGGGCGTACCACGTAATTGCGGTCGAGCAACTTGTAAGTCTTCGAATCAATGATGTCGATCAGCAGCGTTCCCGCCGCGAAGGAGTTGGGATTTTTGCTTTTCGTGTAGGCGTCCTGAGCCTTGTCATGGAGAGCGGAGGAATCCCGACCGGAGCCGAAATAGGTGTCGATGGCTTCGGTGCTGACATTGTTGCCGATGATGACGAGGTAAGCGACCGTCACGTCGCTGTTCTCGGCAACACGACTGACTCCTTTTCCCGCCAGGTTTTGGGTGATCGCGTCCTGAATCATCCGGTGGACCACCTCCCGCTTGTCAGCAAAGGTTGCGGAAGGCACGCTGCCACCGTTGACGAAGGTGAATGTGCGGGCTTTGACCGGTCCTTTGTCCACTCGCGAGGGGGTGGAACTACAACCGGCAATCAAAAATCCGGTCAGAACGACCGGCAATAACCACATTTTGTTCATGAATTTTATTGTTGGATGTTGTCTGATTAACTGCGTCTTTAAGATTGAACACGAGATCACTGGGGAAAGAGAGAAAAAACTTTCCGTCCACCGGACTCAGTTCAGCGAAAGATTAACGCGCGCCTGGCCTTGGGAGTTGGTGCTCACGGGCCTGGGAGTAATGAGGAAAAGGCGCTCGGCCGTTACCTGGCCACTTTTGATCAATTCTGCCTGCACCGCCTGCGCGCGGTCCTGCATGAGCTTGAGGAAAGCATCCGCGGGGACTTCCGTTTTGGAGGCAAGCAGGATCTCCATAACTTCCGGCGGCATCGTGGCCAGTTCGGGGTTCTGCTTGAGCAACGCCGCATCAGCCTTGGCCTGCCTGCGAGCGGCGCCAGCGGGGCTGTCCTTTTTGTGGAGCGCCAGCAGGCCGACGATGCGCCTGACCAGACCCTGCTTCTTCCCTGGCCCGGCCGTCGCTCGTGCCGGTGGCTGATTCGTCGATTTTTCAGCCGCTAAGGCGCTCACCGCGTCGCTCAGGTTCGTACCGAACTGCTTCACCACCGCCGCGCGGAGCAAGCGCTCATACTCCGCCGGTTCCACTTCCAGGCTTTCGGCCGCCGCCGGCGTTTGGCCCACCTCGGTAAGTTCCTGGAGGCGCTGGGCCCTGATCGAGGCGCGGACGAACTTCCGCGCCAGCGCGTCGCGGTCGAGGCGCGCGTCCACGGATGCCTCGATTTCGAGGTTGACGGCGGGGCGCTCGTGGAGGGCCTTGGTGAGCTTCCCAAGCTTGTTCGTTTCTCCCTCGAGCCAGCCCACCTCGCCCGGCTCGAACTCGACGAAGCTCAGTTCCTCGCCGCCGCCCACCAGTGCGCCCAGCAGTTTGAAGGGTGAAGTAGCCACCTTGCCAATGAGGTTCGCGACAACTTTGAGCATGATCGGGCCGACGCGGAATTGCGGATCGTCCAGCCGGCCCGCGAGCGGCACGTCGAGGTCGATGCGACCGTTGCGATCTTTGAGCAACGCCACCGCCAGCTTCACCGGCAGCCTGGTGGCGTCGGGATTGTCGTTGTGCTGGCCGAGGATGAGCTGGTCGATTTGAAAGTGGTTTTGCGCTTTGAGTTCCTTTCCTTGAATATCGCAATGGAGGTTCACCGAAAGCCGGCCTTTGTTGAGCGGATAGCCGCCAAACTTCTCCATGTATGGCGTGAACGGTGTGAGCTGCAGGTTGCGATTCGAGATGGTCAAGCTCATCGCGAGGTCCTGGGCGAGGGGGCTCACCTTCCCGGCGATGGCGAAAGACGACTGCTCATCCACAAGGCCCGTCAGATCCAGATCGGCGGTCGCGGCCGCTTCGGACGAAAGGCCCTTGATCGTGCCGCTGAACTCTTGAACGCCAAACTGGCAGTGCGGCTCGATGGAGGTGTCGGCGAATCGAAAAGAAGAGTTGCTCAACGAGAGCGTGCCAACACCGACCGGAAACGGGATAGGTGATGTGCGCGCGGCCAATTCCGCCGGCGCGGGTGCGGCTGCGCTTGGCGCGGCGTTGGTGGCTGTCGGGAAAATTGCGGCTAGATTCGACCGTTTGTCGGGGCCAATGAGCAGGCTGCCCGTCAATCCGTCCAATCGTACCGTGTCAATCTGCAACCGCTCTGGTTGCATTTCAAAGTCGATTCCCTCCACCTCGAGACTATTCCATTTCACGAACTCCTCGAACGCCGCCTGGTCAACCGTCAAGAGGTTCGTGATCGAGAGCCAGCCCTTGAACAATAGCCTCGGTGCGTTTGCATCTGTCGTCTGCGGCGAGGACTGTTGGGGAAAAACAGTTCCGCTACTTAAAACAAAAATTAACAGTGCCAAGCTCAAAAGTAATTTAACCGTCATTTTTCTCCTTGTTATGTGCAAATTATGTGCAAAACGAATTATTTTG
>JBDTOW010000910.1:0-2551 GCA_039933075.1 Verrucomicrobiota bacterium
GCAGAAGCCTTAAGCAGCAGGGATGCCATAACGCTAATTACAATGTAAGCACTTTATCCATAGTATATTGCGAATTGTTGTTCGCAACAAAGAATACCATAAATGTGCCACAGTGGCGCACTTTTTCGGCGCATGGCACACTTCGAGTGGCACAATCCTATACACTTTTTGTACTGAGATTAGACATTGAATTCGATGGAGCGTGGCTTCCTCGCTTCAGCTTCTCAAGGCCGGAACGCGAATCCTGGTTGGAATCTTGTGCGATGACACCGGAGTGGCGATTCCGTCGACTCCGCTTTCACCGCCGAAAATGCGTTCGTGTTCGAGGACAGCGTATCGGTCGGTCATTCCCGCAAGGTAATCGCACACCGCGCGGTGCCAGCCGGTCTTCGAAGCCCGTTTACGGGACTGTTCGCCCACCTCTTTGGGATGCTCGATATAGAAATGGTAAAGGTCTTCCAACATCCGAACCGCGCGGGAATTTGGTTCGTGGACTTTCGGATTAAAGTAAAGATTCGCGTAGAGATATTTTCGCAATTCCGAATTCATCGCGCGTCTTTCGCGGCTGTATTGGGCGAGCGGCTTGGGCTGCCGCCGCACGTCGTCGGCAGATTCCACCCCCGCGAGACAGATTCGTTTCTCGGTTGTATGGACGACGTCCTTGACCTGGCCGTCGATGATGCAGCGGATGATAAAATAGCGGCGGCACTCGTCCGGTAGATCGCCGAATTCCGCCTTCACCTGGCGCGCGGCCAGGCGCCAAATCCGAATTTCGCGATTGAGATCGTTTTCCGACAAGAGTGCCGAATCAAGCCCGTCGTCGAGGTCATGGCTATAATAGGTGATTTCATCGGCGAGATTGGCCACCTGAGCTTCGAGCGAGGAGGATTTGGCGTTAAGGCCCTCGCGCCGTTTTGGATGATCATAGCTGGTGTGGTGCTTGAGCAATCCTTCACGAACTTCCCAGGTCAAGTTGAGACCGCTAAACCCCGGGTATTTCTGTTCCAGCTCCTCGACGATTCGCAGACTTTGGCGGTTATGTTCAAAGCCGCCGAAATTTTTCATCAGCCGGTTTAAAGACATCTCGCCTTTATGACCGAAGGGGGAATGACCGAGGTCATGGGCCAAGGCAATGGTTTCAGCCAGATCTTCGTTGAGTCTTAGGGCGCGGGCAATGTTGCGGCTGATTGCCGCCACTTCCATGGTGTGGGTCAGGCGCGTGCGCAGGTGATCGCCGGTCCCATTAAGAAATACCTGGGTCTTGTATTCGAGCCGGCGAAACGCGCGGGAGTGGATGACACGATCGCGATCGCGCTGGTACTCGGTTCGCCACTCGGGCGGTGGTTCAGAATAGACTCGACCACGAGTGTCGGCGCTGAACTGGGCATAGCAAGCAAGCGTTTGCCGCTCTCGTCGTTCCAATTCTGGGCGGGCGCAAGGCATTGCCAATACAGCTCGATGTCGAGCCGCCAACCCTCAGCAGTTGGCCAGCAACTCCTGAACGGAAACGCCGCGCAGGTCGAACAGCCGGCGGATCGTATCCTCGATCAAATTGTTTGGGCACGAAGCACCTGCGGTGATGCCGACGGTAATCTTTCCGGCCGGCAACCAATCGCACGTTTCGACTTCTTCGTGAAGGTGCTGGTTATAATGCACGATCAGTTCGTCGGAAACCATTTTGGCTGCGTTCTTGATGAAATAGGTGGGTAACTTGGCCTCCCCCATTTCCGCCAGATGCGAGGTATTTGAAGAATTGTAGCCGCCAATGACCAGCAGTAAATCCATGGGTTCGCGAAGCAGTTTCTCCAACGCATCCTGACGATCTTGGGTCGCGCCGCAGATCGTGTCGAAAAAGCGGAAATGTTTCTGGATATCCGCCGCGCCATATTTCTTCTCCATTGCCGCCTTCAGTCGGCGCTGCACGTCTTCGGTTTCACCCCGGAGCATCGTAGTCTGGTTGGCGACCCCAATTGTCTGCAAATGAACGTCTGGATCGAAGCCATTGGAATAGGCTCCCTTGAATTTCTCCAAAAACTCCGATTTGTTCCCGCCAAGAACGATGTAATCGCAAACATAATCTGTCTCCGCGAGCGTGAAAACCACCAGATAATGTCCGTTGCCGTTGGCCGTCGCGCGAGAACTCGTTGCCTTGGTTTCTTCGTGCCAGGCCTTGCCGTGAATAAGGCAAGTAACGGAGTCGTTCGCGTATTGGCGCACGCGTTTCCAGACACTCATCACGTCGCCGCAGGTGGTATCGACAAATCGGCAACCTTTGGCCTCCAACTGCTTCATCGTGGCCACTTCGGTGCCGAAAGCGGGAATAATCACGATGTCGTCTTTTTTCAAATCCTCGATATCAGCATCTTTTTCCTTGCCCGAGAGGAACTTGATTCCCATGGCCCGAATCTGGTCGTTGACCTCGGGGTTGTGGATGATTTCACCAAGAATGTAAATTGGCTGCTCGGGATAGACTTTGCGCGCGGCGTAAGCCAAATCGATCGCCCGCTCGACGCCGTAGCAAAAACCAAACTCTTTCGCCAGCTTGATCGTC
>JBDTOW010000911.1:0-2551 GCA_039933075.1 Verrucomicrobiota bacterium
CATTTATTGCCCGTGCGGGATGATGGGCGACTCTTGCGCGGGGCATTGGAACACCCTAGCGGCCTGCAAACTGCATGGCTGCGGAATGCCGAACCTCATCACAAAACTGATCGGAGAACGGATTGACGCAGGCCAGAATGATGAAGCCATTTTCGCCGAACTCGTTCAACGCAACGGAAAGAACATTCTGAAACTCCACCAGAATTGAGTTCGCCAGAGGCGCTTCAACGGTTGGCGCCACATCGAGGTGCTGATGCAAGCCTTCCGCTAGAGTGTGTTAAAGTGACCCCGAGTGATTCAGCATCACCATGGCAAATGAACTTCTGAGCAAGGAGCCGATCCTTCGGCTGAGTATTTTCCTCGGCATCTTCGCTCTGATGGCAGTGTGGGAATGACTCGGCCCGCGAAGGGAACGGTCTGTTCCCCGCTGGCGGCGCTGGCCGAATAACATCGGCGTGGCCCTTTTAGACACGCTGTTTGGGCGGATTGTCGCGCCCACCGGCGCAGTCGGTTTCGCGATGTTCGCGGAGGCACGCGGCTGGGGACTGTTTAATTTAATTGCCCTGCCTGCGTGGTTAAAGCTGCTGTGCGCGCTGCTCCTGCTCGACCTGGCGATCTACCTGCAACACCGCCTCTTTCATTATGTGCCCGTGTTCTGGCGTCTCCACCGGATGCACCATGCCGACATCGATTTCGACGTGACCACGGGCGCTCGATTTCATCCCGTTGAAATCCTGCTCTCGCTCGGCATCAAGTTCCTCGTCATCGTGCCGTTGGGCGCTTCACCACTCGCCGTGTTGCTATTTGAAATTGTGCTGAACGCGACGGCGATGTTCAACCACAGCAACGTGAGCGTGCCGCAGGCCGTCGAGCGCGTCTTGCGCTTGCTGGTCGTTACGCCCGACATGCACCGCGTCCATCACTCCATCGTGCGTCGCGAGACGGACAGCAACTTCGGTTTCAACTTCCCGTGGTGGGACAGACTGTTCGGCACTTATCGACCGCAGCCCGAAGCTGGCCACGAAGCCATGACAATCGGCATCGAACAATTCCGCGAGCTGAACGAGCTCCGGCTCGACCGGATGCTGACGCAGCCTTTACGTGATGACAAAGACAATGGCGCAAATTAGTCTGGGAGCACATAGACGGAGCGCCAAATGTTCACCCCCTGCAAACGTATTCATTGTCAGTGCGTACCTGAAGGGCACGCGATTGTTTTAAATGAGGGCAATCAAAGGGTGTCGTCAGCGGCGGCGGGACGGCGGTTCTCTACACGCTCTGAAACTGTGCCATTTCCGAAATCTTGTTTGACTTCTTTGGTCAATAACGTCTCTCTCTAACGAGAAAGCATTTAGCCGATACCACATCGCACCATGAAAAAAGGCACTATCTTGAAATCGTTCACGCTGATCGCGCTGCTTGGCCTCTTGGCTGGATTAACTTTGACAGCGTGCAAGAGCGACAGCTCTGAACATCCCGCCGGTGCCGAACACCCGAAGAAGGCAGAACCGGCCAAGTAAGCCACCGCGCCGCACTGGATTGCTCCACCACCAAGCCAACGTGCGAATCCGTGGAATTCCCGCCGCGCTCTTCGCGGCGTTGTTGCTGGTCGCCGACGTGCTGGTAACAGGATGTGCCAGTCGCCAAATCCAACGAACGCCAGCCGCAGCCGAAGCCGTGCCCGGGGTTGTGACGGCTGACATTCAGGTTGCCATCGAAAAGCACGTTGAGGAGCAGACGCAAGCGGGAGGCGGCTATTTCAAAGTGCAGTTCAAGGGCGGCGAGTTGAAGCTCAAACTCGTCCGGGTTCATACGGAATACCTCGCCAGCCTCGGACCGCAGAAACACTTCGCGTGTGTCGATCTCGTCGGGACCGACGGCCCGATCTATGACGTCGATTTCTTTCTGGCCGGCAATCCCGGCGCGATGACGGTAACGGAAACGCATGTCCACAAGGTTAACGCCCAACCGCTCTACCTCTGGGAGCAGCGAAGCAACGGCTTGTGGCGCCGCCGACCGGTAAAGCATGCCACAGGTCGGCTGTTGGGGGTGATTCACGGTTCCGACGAGTTTGAGTTTGTCTACCGTGTCAAGCTGCCGTCCATCACCAACACCGCGCGGATGTGGTTGCCGCTGGCGCAGTCGGACCGATTTCAAAGTGTCGAGATCAAGAGCATCGCGGCGCCCGGACCGACGCAGGAACTCGCCGAAGCAGAGCACGGCAACAAGGTACTCTTCCTTACGCCGGGCTCCGGGGACAGCGGTAAAACAATCGAGATTCGCTACCTGGTCCGCCGCAGAGAAAAGTCCCCTTATTACGATGCCGGGCCGAAGCCCGAACATTATCTGGCCCCGGAACGCCTGGTGCCAATCAACGAAAACTTCCAGACCATTGCGCGGAATGTCACCCGCGGACGCGCCACCGATCTTTACCGCGCTCGCGCTCTCTACGACCATGTGATTGAACGGCTGCGCTATGCCAAATACGGCTCCGGCTGGGGCCGCGGCGACGCCGTGTACGCCTGCGACGCGCGCTCGGGCAATTGCTCCG
>JBDTOW010000912.1:0-2548 GCA_039933075.1 Verrucomicrobiota bacterium
CGATTTCAGCTCGTACCAACTCCCGGAAACGCCGCCGCAAGCGATGCACTGAAACCCCGATGGCGCCAGCACTCACGCCCAAATCTGCGGCCATGGCGGCATATTCTCCTGCCTCCGGCTCGCGCGGAAGAAACCGATCGAGCAACTCGAAATGCCGGGCCTTGCCCGCAACGGCGGTTTCTTCTTTCAGCCTGGCCAACGCTCGGTCCAACACGGTGAGCGCCCATCGTCGATCAAAGATTTTCTCCGGCGTCTCATTCGTCGCCGGCTCCAGGAGATATCGGCGCTCACCTTCCGCCGCATCCAGCGAAAGAAGTATCTGCCCGCCGCCGCGTTTGGCGGCCGTCGCGCGGTCAAATTGGTCAGCCAAATAACCATTGAGGGCGCTGAGGAGAAATGAACGAAAGCGGCTCCCGTTTTTTTCGATCCCATCCAACCATTGCTTTTCCAGCAGGCGGGCAAAAAATCCTTGCGTCAGGTCCTGGGCATCTTCCGGGCCATTGCCGCGCCGACGAATGTAGGCGTAAAGCGGATACCAGTACGTGCGGCAGAGCTGCTCCAATGCTGCTCCTTGCGATTGCCCCTCCTTGCCGGCGCTCAGAATCAGGCTCCATTGCGTCGTCACAAAGTGCGGAGAATTCGACCTGTCCATAACCGATGCTGCACGTCTCTCGCTCACCGTTTCATCTTACTCGCAAGCCCTGTTCAGTGCACGTCGAAAGGCCACAAGCTTCGTCGAGCGGTTCTCGTCGCGCTCAGGCTAAACAGTCCCTTTTGACTCACCGCACAACCCGGTGGATTCTCCTCTTTCAGGTCGGGAGGTTTCCGCGGTGACGGGCAGCGGAACCGATCGCAGATTTTTATAAGCACTTCGCTCCTTCGATCGCCTCAGTGGGTGCCTAGTTCCACGTTATCCTGATCGGTTCGCGTGGCATGGGCTGGAGAGTAAGCGGGTAAGCGAGTTGACAATTCCACCTAGTGCGAACGTTGATCAGGCAGACACGCAGCATCTGTTCGGTTGATCGAAGTTCACCTCCTTTCCCGAACAAATATGGGAACACCACCGCAGTGTTGACCGCAGCCAGCCTTATTTTCGAGAAGCGAGCAGTTCAGCCAGCTTCGCGGGGTCATTGGTCGGGAGCTTGCAAACGAAGTTCTCGCAGACATAGGCGGTCGCTTTGCCGTCCATCATTTTCGCGGTCCGGATAAACTCCAGACCATTCGACAGAAATTCCTGGCCGGTGCTTCCATCCGCCAACAATACAATTTTGTTTGGCATATACTGGCGGTTGACGATTCGGCGCATCGCGCGCGTATCGGCGGCATCGCGTTGTCCCGCCAGCACGATCTGCCTCGGTTTCTCCAGGTGGAAATCGAGCGCTACGAGCATTTGTGGCAGACTGGCAGGGCCTTCGCTTAGTTTGCCCGAAAACAGTTTTAAAATGGTTTCCGCGCGTTGGCTGAATTGCCGGTTGCCAAGGATTTGTGCCAGGCGCAGGAGATTCAAGGCGGAGACTGAATTGGGCGATGGTTCGGCTCCGTCGTAATCCTCCTTCATTCGCAGTAAAATGTTCGGGTCGCTGCCGCTCACGCTGAAGTAACCGCCGCTTTGCGCATCCCAGAAGAGCGCATCCTGTTTTTCCTGAAGTTGATTCGCCCATTTGAGCCATTGCGTATCGAGGGATGCTTCATACAAATCCAGCAACCCCTGAATCAGAAAGGCGTAGTCATCAACGAAGCCGCGAACGTCACTGGCGGCTTGCCGATAACTTCGAATCAACTCGCGTGAGTCTATCCGATAAAGTTTATCGCGCAGGAATGAAGCCGCCCGGGTCGCTGCTTCGAGGAAGGCCGGTTCGTCGAGAACCTGGTAAGCGCGGGCGCAAGCCGAAATCATCAGACCATTCCAGGCCGTAATAATCTTGTCGTCCAAATGAGGGCGCGGACGTTTGGCGCGCAGGTTGAATAATTTTTGCCGGCTCTCCGCAACCATTGTTTCCACTTCAGTGACGCTGAGTTTGAATTTCCTGGCCGCGTCGTCCAGCGAATGGAGCTGGGTCAGAATATTCTTGCCGCGAAACTCGGCGCGAGGATCGCTTCCTTCCGGCGCATTGCCCTTCGCTTCCACGCCATAGCAATAATTGAATATCTCGGCCGCGGTTTTACCTAGTGCATTGTCGATCTCGTCCTTCTTCCAGACATAATAGGCGCCTTCGGCATGCTCAGGTTTTCCGGTTTCAACCAGGCTGTCGGCATCTTCGGCGGAATAAAAGCCGCCTGCTTTGTCGGTCATGTCACGGCGGACGTATTCGATGATGTCTCGAGCTGCCTTCTCGTAAATCGGTTCACGCGTGATTTGAAAGGCGTCGAGGTACAGCGCGGTCAACTGGGCCTGGTCATAAAGCATCTTCTCGAAATGCGGGACGTGCCAGAATCCATCCACCGAATAACGGTGAAAACCGCCGCCCAGGTGATCGTGGATCCCGCCGGCAGCCATTTTTTTCAAGGTAAACAAGTTCATCTCCAGCGCCCGCTTGCCGGAGTCGCT
>JBDTOW010000913.1:0-2547 GCA_039933075.1 Verrucomicrobiota bacterium
TTCGAGTGGAAACAGCACGGCCAATGCGGCCGCTGGGTGAGTGGTGTATTTCCGGAGGTCTCCACCTGTGTCGATGATCTGGCGTTCATCCTGTCGATGGCGTCCAAGACAAACGTTCACGGGCCGGCCAGCTACATGATGAATACTGGATTCACCCTGCCTGGCTTTCCCTGCATGGGCGCGTGGATTTCCTACGGGCTCGGAAGCTTGAGCGACAACCTGCCGACCTTCGTCGTGCTGCCAGACACAAAAGGCCTGCCCTACAATCAAAAAGGAAATTTTTCGTCCGGCTTCCTGCCGGTGACCCATCAAGGCGTCATCATCAGAGGCGGCGCGCCGACGCCCATCGAAGATCTGTTTCCACCGCCCTCGGCAAAATTCATCACGAAAGAGAGCGAGGCGGATGGACTGCTGCTGTTGAACAAGCTGAATCGCGAACATCTTGCGCAATGGCAAGGGGATTCGCGCCTGGACGCGCGCATCGCCTCCTACGAGCTCGCGGCCAGGATGCAACTGAGCGCCCCGGAAGTGCTCGACGTGTCCGGTGAATCCGAGGCGACACGCAAGCTCTACGGCCTTGACGAAAAGGTGACCGAAGATTTCGGACGACGTTGTTTGATAGCCCGTCGAATGCTGGAGCGAGGAGTGCGTTTCGTGCAGGTCTGGAGCGGCGCCGGCGGGCCGACCAACAATTGGGACAATCACGCGGACATCCCGAAAGAACTTCCGCCGATGGCAAACGCAACGGACAAACCGGTCGCCGCGATCGTCAAAGATCTCAAAGCGCGCGGAATGTTTGAAGACACGCTGATCGTCTGGTCCACGGAATTTGGCCGTATGCCGTTTACCCAAGGCGCGATGGGCCGCGATCACAACGGCGGCACGTCCGTGGCGTGGCTCGCCGGCGCGGGAATCAAGGGCGGCGTCGCTTTCGGAGAGAGCGACGAATGGGCATGGAAGGCGCGCCAGCCGACATACTGTTACGACCTGCATGCTACCATTCTGCACCTGCTCGGCATCAATCACGAGAAGCTGACTTTTCGTCACAACGGAAGTGACCGCCGGCTTACGGATGTGCATGGGCAGGTGATCAACGAGGTTTTGGCGTAGCTTCAAACCGCGTCGTAGGACCACGGCTACCACGGCTTCCGCATCTCGGGGGCCAGAAAAGAATTCGCCTCTTTGTCACCAACATGGCGACCAGTAAACCTGAAGTGGGTCCGGAAGGTTATTGGCCGTTTTTGGTATCGGGCGCGCACCAGAGCAGCCCGGGCATGTTAAACTTTTGTTCTCTTTGGAATGCTTCGAACGTGATGAAGTGGACCTGGCCGCTGAAACCGGTAATGACCGCGCCTTTCTTGTGTCGGCGGCCAATTCCTTCGTCTGGGTTTGGAAATTGGCTGGCGTCGAAACCTCCATTTGATGACCAGGTCCCGCCAAAGTTTTTTATCTCCGGTTCCCACATCGCATAGGCCGCAGGGTTGAACGCGCCGAGCTTGAAAACGGGACTTTTCTTCAGCCTGCCGAAGCCGCACACCGCGCCGTTCATGATATAGCTCGAGATACGGGGATTACGCTTTTGCCACGAGACGAGGTTTGTGCGATCGAGGGGACAATTGTAAACCCTTCGTTCTTTCAGGTACGGCCAATAAAGGCCCATTTCGACGTATTTCAACTCGTTCGTTTTGAGCGGGTCAGGCGCATGGCCGGCCACAGGCATATAAAGCCAGCCTGGGCCGTATTCGTTAGCCCAATTCGGATACGGCATATAATCCTCGTTGTCATCGGCGTACAAGTGAATAGTCAGGCCCAATTGTTTGTTGTTGTTGATGCAATAAGTGCGGCTGGCCTTTTCCTTGGAGTTGGCCAGCGCGGGCAACAGCATCGAGGCGAGAATCGCAATGATCGCGATGACCACGAGCAGTTCGATCAAAGTGAAGGCCATGTGGGGGACACGCTCCCAGGTGGATTCGGGTGTAAGGCGCGGCGCCTGGTTGTTCATAAGACAATTTTAACTGATTGTTTTGGCGGCTCTGTTGACGGTGGTTATTTGTAGGACATCCCCGAGCGGTTCGCAATACTGTTTGTGGAAGGCACCGGATTCATAGCCATTGACTCCAACTTCTTCGTTTTCCATACTTCCTATATGTCCCATTTGTTGAGTTGTTTCAGTGCCGTTATTGTTCTTTGGTTCGATCTTGCGTTGGCAGGCGTCGCTGCTGAAGGCGAGACCGCTGCAAACTGGAAATCGCTGTTCAACGGCAAGGATCTCTCGAATTGGGACAAGTATATAGCGCCGCCAAAGGACGGCGAGCCGCCCCTGGGCCTGAACAATGATCCCAAAGGAGTCTTCACAGTTGTGCAGGTCGACGGGGCGCCCGCCATCCGGGTTTCGGGCGAGATGTTCGGCGGGATCACCGCCCGGGATGAGTTCGACAATTTTCACATTCGAGTCGAATACAAATGGGGCACGAAACGCTGGCCGCCGCGCGCAAACGTCGGTCGCGACAGCGGCCTTCTTTATCACAGCATCGGCCCACCCGGCGC
>JBDTOW010000914.1:0-2544 GCA_039933075.1 Verrucomicrobiota bacterium
CCCACGGCTATTCACATTCGGGCCCCTTCGGGGCCGGTCCTTCCAAACGCAAGACCTTAAGTCGAGGGCGTGGGGCAGGGGTGAGGGCGAGCAATTGCTTCGACTGAATCGTACGGCTTAGACACATGCCCGGCCATCTAATCGTTCGCTGCGGGGCTTCGGCGCAGTTGGTTTCGGCGAATGAGCAGAAGGCGCTGGACTTTGCTCGATCAACTCAGCGTACAGGCGCCGTTTCTCCTGCAACGCGGCCAGGACGTCGGGCGAAGGCGCGGCGCTCTTCGCGATGACCGGATTCGAGGTCTCGGGCGTCGCCACCCTGAAAGCCAGGATTACCAGACAGGTCAATCCCAGCCCGGCAAGGTTAAAACGGAACGGACGGAGCAACTCGAGCAACTCGGCAAAACGGCCGGATGTGGCTGGTACGTGACCCTCGCTGACCTTTGATTCCGCGCCGAGTCGAACGTTCCGGATCTTCTGCCGAATGGTATCCAGCTTGGGTTCGATTGAACGATGCCGCCTCAGCAAGACTTCGCGCGGGGTTTTCATGATTGTTCTTCGTAGAGTTTTCGAAACGCCTTTTTCGCGTAGTGCATCCGGGATTTTACGGTGCCAATCTGCGCGCCAGTGATGCTGGCGATTTCTTCGAGGGAAAAATCTTCGACGAAAAAAAGCAGCAGCACGGAACGCTGCGGCAGCGGGAGCTGGTGAACCAGATTCATAAAGATCTCCTCTTGTTCCTTTTTGATGAGCAAATCCAGCGGCCCATCCGCTTCGTCGATGGAATTGTCGCCCTGTTCCTCAACTGAGGTTTCTTCGTTGTTTTGCTTGCGCCATCGTTGAATGCACCTTTGGTGGGCAATGCTGAAAAGCCACGAGCCAAACTTTTCGTCCTCATGCAGGCCATGGATGTACCGGGATGCGCTGACGAAAGTTTCCTGGACAATGTCCAGGCTCGTTTGCTCGTCGCGCACCAACTCAAAAACGTAAACATACAGCGGTAATTGGTAGCGCTTGAAGAGAGTATCCCAGGCGTCCGGTTCTCCGGCCCTGGCTTCCTGCACGGGCAGATGTTCGTTACAAGCCACTACCTGCATCTATACCCAGTAGAATGCGGAGGGCGAGAAAAGGTTCAACGGACAGGAAAAGTTTCCCGTCAGCTCAGCTTGACCTCTTTGCCGGTCGCAGAGGAAGTGTAAATGGCATCGAGCACCCGCTGGACCTGCAACGACTCTTCGAGAGGCACCAGTGGCATCTTGCCATCAAGCACACAACTGACGAAATGATGCACGCGATCTTCGGGATGCGGGAGTTTGGGCAAATTCAGATAAATGCTTTCGTAACCGTGCGATCCATTGCGAAATAATCGAGCTGGAAACAGAGACAAACCTGCTTCGGTGCCCAGCAAATCGAGGCCGTACTCACGGTTTTCAGGCGCGTGATGTCCTGCCCAACTGGATTCGAACACGATGGTGCGACCGGCCTTGAGTTTGATCAGGGCGACGCTGGAATCGTCGACATCGAACGGCTTGAGGGGATTGATCTCGCTTTTGCCCCAGCTCATTTCGCCCAGGCCGCGCGGTCCGAATTTCGCATAGGTCTGTCCTGATATGGAGCCGACGTTGAAATCTCCAAGGAGATGGAGTGTCGTATCCAACATATGGACGCCGATGTCATACGTGCAACCGCCCCCCGCAAAATTTTTCTGAGTGAACCAGGAACCAATGCGGGGGATCCCGCTGCGGCGATGCCAGAAACAGCGGGCATGATAGATCTCGCCCAGATCCCCGCGTTCCACAAACACCTTGGCAATTTGTGTATGGCGGTCGAAGCGAAAGTTCTGGGCCACCATCACTATCCGCTTCATTTTTTTTGCCACCTCGATGATCTTTGCCGCGTCCCTGGCGTTCGTCGCCATCGGCTTTTCGAGGAGCACATGTTTGCGCGCCTGCAAAGCCTGGATCGCGACTTTGGCGTGGAGATAGTTGGGCAAAGCGATGGTGACCGCGTCGATGTCCGGTTGCTCAAGCAACTCCTCATAATCGGCGTAGGTGCGGGGAATTCGGAAAAGGCTATTGGCCTCTTTGCCGCGCTCCTGGCTGCTCTCGGCAATCGCAACTGTCGTCGCTCGAGGACACCGTGCGAGGCTGGCCAAATGATCGAGGCCGATGGCCCCTGCGCCGATTACCGCGCAACGAAGTCGCTCTGCCATAATCGTCTGGTCCGATTCTACCCGGTGGCGTTGGGGAGGTTTATTGGCAAAAAGTTGTAGAATTTTTACGACATCGGGTCAATTACGAAATCAGTATTTCTACGTTTTCTTGGAAAACAGGCCGAAACTCCAAAGTTCCTGACTCCGCCGCCAGCAGGTCAGTGCTGGCCCGGAGGAAGAAAAGAACTTGCTTCTCGACCCACGGAAGGCTTTGTAAGGATGCACATGCGACGTGTGTGGTAAGCGAACAGCTCGGCCTCGTAGCGCAGATTTATAGTCTGCCGTATCGCCGATTTGTAATCGATTTGTAATCGGCAGGGCGTCCGAAGTTCGGG
>JBDTOW010000915.1:0-2528 GCA_039933075.1 Verrucomicrobiota bacterium
TTCACCAGTGCCTGCTGAATCGCGCGTCCGTCGAGAATGGGTGGAGAGTTGAGAGGCGGGGGTTGCGGCTCGTTCAGGGAAAGCGCAAGAGTGATTTGCCGTTCGGCGGCGTAAGGTTCCATCAGCCGGACTGTCTGTTGGGCCAGCGTGAGGAGGTCGGTGGGTTCGAATTCGTACTGCTTGCGGCCTTGCTCGATGCGCGAAAAATTCAAAACGTTCTCGATCAACGCTGAGAGACGCCGGCATTCCTGCACAATAAAGCGAAAATACTCAGCCTGTTTCGTTTCTTCCTTGACGCGCCCACTTTGCAAACCCTCGGCCATCAGGCGAACCGAAGCGATCGGCGCACGCAGTTCATGGGAGACACTGGAGACGAAATTACTTTTCATTTCGTTAAGTTTCTGTTGCCGGTTGAAAGACCACCACGCCGCGGCCAAGCCGACGAGACCCGCTGCCGCCGACGCGACGATCAATGCGCCAAACCAAAAAGTGCGGGCGCGCTGTCGCGCAAACAGAGTTGTTGGACTCGTCAGATGAATGCTGACCTTCAAAAAATCATTCCCGTTCTCGAATTTTCTCGCGGTGGCGATGATGTCTGCGGAGGTGGATTTCGGATCGAGGAACTCTTTCGTGATCCCTCCGGTCTTGCCGCCATGATAAACTTCGCGCCACGTGCGCAGATCAAAATCGTCCGTGAGCCGCTTGCCAGCCAGATCGACCGACACACCAAAATAGTCTGGGACATTCCGGTTTCTGTTAGCCAATTGATCAACGAGCCACCGCACTTCACTTTCCGGTCGGCAAAATAGCCACAAACCCGGCGATTCATGCGCCGAAGCGATGGCGAGCCAGTCCTGACTGAACAAATTCACCTCGGCTGGCGCGCTCGGTTTCGGAGCGGCTGTGACCTGGTAGTTACTGGCAGGGCTGTCCCAATTCTCGGTGCGGAACCAGAAAACGTTTGGCACCAGCCGATTATCTGCGTCATCATGATCATCGCCCGGCCCGGCGGTAGGATTCCCGGAGGCAGCCAAATTCGTCGGTTCCGACCACGCTGACGGTTGGATGGTTATCGGAGGAATATTTGGAAGGATATTTCTCCCGTGAAAAACGCGGATGTCCCGAGGTGACGGGGCTTTCACGAACTTGAACTGCATCGAGGCGAGCGCTGCCATAGGATTCGAGCGAAATTGTGAGCGGGCAGCCTGATAGAGTTTTCGCGAAACTTCATGCGTCTTCCAGACATCTTGCCCCGTCCCGGCAAAGCCTGTGCGAAGCCGCAGCTCCCGTTCCCAGTCAGTTACAGTCTTCAGGAGGTACGGGGTCAGGGGTGTTGGGTGATAGATGGAGTCCGCGCAGAACTGTTCCAGTTCCTTCACTTTCTTTGAGTCCATCTGGTCGGCTGCACGAATGGCCATTTCGTTCAACTTGAGTCTGGCGAGCAGAGACAAGGGGAGGCCACTCTCGCTCACAGCCTTCGAGTATTTTGTAACGATCATCTCAAACATTTCAGCGCTTTGCTGCAGCTCGCGCGGTTGCAGCGCTAAACCCAGCGCAAATCGGGCGGCCGCCGCGAATTTCTCCGGCGGCTCGCTGTCGATGAATTGCGAGTAAGCGGCGATGAAGACTTCCGGATCAGTTCCGCTGAATTCGGCGGTGCGGGCGGTTCGCCATAAGCGAGCTTGTTCCTCGCTCAACTCGGTTGGATCGAATGGCTGAGGATTCATTACGGGAGAAAAGGCTGGCGGGTAGAGCAATTTGCCGTTGAGCGAAACCTTGAAGAAAAAACAGTTTCCCATGCTGAGGTTGAGGCGGGTACTGACTGGGTTCTGGATTTCTGACTCCCATTGAGTCGTGAATTGCTCCCAGATTCCCTCGGCCAAACCATCCGCGATAGTCTGCGCCCGCTCCCTGGCTTCGATTTCGGCAAGAATCCTGTCCTGACGGAGCGAAAAGACACCGACCGTTGCCAGGACCAGGACGGGAAAGACGATCAGCGCTGCCTGCCAGAGAAAGCTGGCTTTCCTGAATGAGCGTTGGCGGGGCATCTTTGTTCGCAGCACTGTTCTACTCGAAGTTAGCCGGACAAGGCAGACCGAATTGTCATGGATTTGTAAGATCGGGAACGAAATGAGAGAGCAGTTCCAATGATGAATGGGGCTCGACAGGTGTAACCCCAAGACCCGCCCAAACGTCTGGCTGAATTGGCTGAATATCAATGCTTGAATTTCGTCCAAGCAACGCACAACCTATCTAAAATCATTATGAAAAGAATTCTCACACTCGCATCCGTTCTCGTGGCATTCGCCTGGTCGGTTCAGGCGGCCGATACCAGCGTCAAACTCAGCAACGTCCATATGTGTTGTAATAGTTGCGTCAAAGCCGTGGACAAGGCGCTCTCCAACGTCACCGGCGCGAAGGCCCAATCCGACAAAGACACCGGCACCGTGACCATCACTGCGCCCGATCAGGCTACGGCTCAAAAGGCGGTCGATGCGGTTGTTGCTGCCGGTTATTTTGGCACCTCC
>JBDTOW010000916.1:0-2526 GCA_039933075.1 Verrucomicrobiota bacterium
TCGTAGCGCAGATTTGTAATCTGCCGTATCGCCGATTTGTAATCGGCAGAGCGTCTGAAAGTTCAAGCGTACTGGGACTTGCGGACGTGCCGCAGAATGCAATTCCGCGATACAGCAGATTACCAATCTGCACTACGCGAAAAACATACCTCGATGAGGTGAGTCGGACCAAAGCGATGATTACTCTTCATCATCGCGAATGTTTGCCATGCGTTTGGTTGGGCACCCAGCTCGGAGCCAAGCGTTCACAAAATCATCGAGGTCGCCGTCCATGACTCCTTGAACATCGCTGGTCTGCACGCCGGTGCGAAGATCCTTTACCATCCGGTAAGGTTGGAACACGTAGCTGCGAATCTGGTTGCCCCAGGACACGCTGCCTTTCTCGCCATAGAAACGCTCCATCTCCTGCACCTGGGCATCGAGCCGCTGGGCGTATAACTTTGACAGCAGCATCTTCATCGCGGTCGCGCGGTTTTGGTGCTGGGAACGCTGGCTCTGGCTGGCCGCCACGAGACCCGTGGGAAGATGGGTGATCCGGACCGCTGTCTCGACTTTATTCACGTTTTGCCCTCCCTTGCCGCCGGAGCGGAAGGTGTCGACTTGCAGTTCGCTCGGCGGAATGACAATCTCCGACGACGTCTCTTCAATTTCGGCGATGGCATCGACGCTGGCGAAGCTCGTGTGCCGGCGTTTGTTGGAGTCAAAGGGAGATATACGCACCAGCCGATGGACGCCGCGCTCAGCTTTGCAGAAACCGTAGGCGTTCTCGCCCGTAATGAGCATCGTGGCACTCTTGATTCCCGCGACGTCTCCCGCCAGGGCATCGGTTATCTCGACCGGCCAGCCGCGGGATTCGCACCAGCGTTGGTACGTCCGGAGGAGCATGTTTGCCCAGTCACACGATTCGGTGCCGCCCGCCCCGGCGTTGATGCTCAGGATGCAATTGTTTTTGTCGTGCGGCCCGATGAGCAGGACCTTCAGTTCGAGCGCATCGAGTTCCCGCGTGAATTTGACAAGGTCGCCTTCCAGCTCCTTCTGGTGCTTGACCTGTTCCGCCTCTGGTTCTCCCGCGCACAACTCCACCATCACGCGAAAATCTTCAAGCTGTTTTTCGGCACCGACGACTGGATCGATTTTCTTTCGAAGAGTGCCAGCCTCGTCGATCAACTTCTGGGACAGCTCGCGATTGTTCCAGAAGTCGTCCTTCGCCATCAAGTCGTCGAGCTCCGTCAGCCGTTTTTGCAAAGTGGGGACGTCAAAGAAACCTCCGCAAATGGGCGAGTTTCTCTCCGGTTAGTGACAACTGGGCTGTAATCGAATCAAACATAACGAGGTTCAATCTACGCGCGGGAGCGCCGGTTTGCCTAGAATTTTTTGGATTAAAACGCGACAAGCAGGAGATCAAATTCACGCGGCTGATTGGTCTCTTTCGAGTTACAGCATTTCCAGGACGCGATGTAATTCCGTGTCGGTATTGTAGAAGTGAGGTGAAAGTCGGAGGTATTGGCGGCCGGAACGATCGGCGCGCAACGATACAATGATATTTGCGCGTTCGAGTTTTTGCTGCAAGGCAGACAGGTCGGTGGCCTCGCGGTGAAGGCTGATGATGCCGCTGACATTTTGCGTCGGCGCCGTGGCGTTCAGAACGGTATAACCTTTGGCCGCCACAGCGGGCACCAACCAGGCGCGTTTGCGCAGCAGTTCGGCTGCGATTTGGTCGATACCGATTTCCAGCAGCAATTCCATCGCGCCATGCAGTCCCACCAACCCAAACCAATTGGCGGTGCCAACTTCGTATCGTCGGGCATCCGGACGGAAGACAATTTGATCCTGCGCGACGTAATTCGGACACCGAACATTGTTCCAGCCGTAAATGGATGGGTTCAGTTTTTCTTGAACTGATTTTCGGACGTAAAGAATTCCAGCGGCGCAGGGTCCGAGCATCCACTTGTGAGCGTCGGCCGCCAGAAAATCGACATGTTCAACCGAGGTTGGAAAGGCCCCCACGGTTTGAATACCGTCCACGCAGAAAAGGATATCTCGTTGATGAAGGAATTCTCCAATTGTCGCGAGTTCGATCCGGTAACCGGAGATGAAGTGGCCGGAAGCAAGCGCGACCAGGCGCGTGTTTTCATCAACCTGACTTTGAACATCCTCGAGCCGGATTCGCCCGAGTTCGCGAACGTTCAGGAACCGGACCTGAACGCCTTTCTTTGTGAGGGCCATCCAGGGGTAGACATTGGAAGGATAGTCGTCGAAATAAATGATAACGTTTTCGTGATTCCTGAACGTCAATCCGCTTGCCACATAGCTCAGCGCCAGGGATGTCGGGCCAACGAAAGCGATCTCGTCCGGCTGCGCCTTCAATAGACGGGCCGCCAACGCGCGTGTCTCAGGCAAGTGATGCGCGGGCAGAAGCGTTTCCTGATCGCCAAGCATGCATTGGCCGGCGTAGCGGCCGATCGCTTCCGAGACACGGCGGGGCAGGGGACTGACGCTGGCGTGGGCGAGAAAGATTTTCTCGCG
>JBDTOW010000917.1:0-2525 GCA_039933075.1 Verrucomicrobiota bacterium
AAAACGCGACGTAGCCGCCGCCGGCCGCAAAACTCAAATTCCGTTCCCCCGGCCTGCCGCTTTCTGACGGCAGCGGAATTGAGTAAATCTTGCGTCCGAGAAATTCACGTTCCTTCACCGTACCAGATTCAGAAGGAATCAATGAAGAAATGTTTCTGATCGCGCCGACGATTTGGTCGGCATTCGGCGAACCGAGCAGGAACAGAGAGGGTGGCGATGCGAGGTCCGCCGGGCTGTTGGCCTTGGGACTCTTCTGGAACATGATAAAATCATCTCCCAGATTCGCCACCAGGCCTTTTCGGAGATCGAAGTCAGGATCTTTGTCTTTGCCAGCAGTCTCCATGATCAACTTGATTACTCCCCCCATCTGCGGCGACATGGCGACGAGCGTCGTTTCCATTGCGCTCCAGGCTTTCTGTCCGTCCACCCGCCAACGATTGAACTTTACCGTGTCCGCCGGAACAAACGGCGGAGGATTCGCGTCTTTTGTTTCGATCCCGAGGATTTTGAAAAGCCCTCTTCGGCCGCTTTCCGGTACTTTAAGTGAAAGGTTTGCGACGGATCCCTCGGGGGTCTCATTGAAGGTGAAAGCCGCGGTCTTCAAACTGCGCAGCCCAAGGGCATCCAGCATCTTATCCAACGGGAAAGGTTGGCGCGTCGCTTTTAAGCCGGCGTCCTCCGCCGCCTGGTTAATGAGGTTCTCGGTGATTGGCTCGACATTCACCCAGCCATACGACAGGGCTTCACGAAACAGGGACGAATAGCTTGATTCGAAGGCTGGTTGCTCACCCAGCGCTGGCACCCCTCCGCCCGCCTGCCGGATCAGTACCTTCTCCAAATCTTTCGAATTGTTCCCAACCAGGAGGAGTGACTCGACCTGGCCAACCATCAATTCTATTTTGTTCGTGGCTTTTTCATTCGACAGGCTCGAAGCGTCTTTCTCGGATTTGTCTTTCCGGAAAACGTTCTTCAGGACCTTGTCGATATCGCTCGCATCAAAAATCAACGTCGTGAACTCGATATCCCGAATCTTGTCGGTCTTGATCTGTTTCCCGGAATCGACCCACTTCTTCCGCAAGTCCGATAAACTCTTCTTGAGCTGGTCACTTTTGTCGCGGGTGTCCAGGAGCAGCAGCCAGCCGAAAGATTGATTAGTCTTGTCTTCCCGGTTTCCTGGCGTCATGGCCAGAGTTAACTGACCTTGAGCCAGCCCGGAGTAATCTTCGAACTTGATTCCCAGTTCGCGTTCCAACGGCGCGAGGAACTCAGTTTTGAATTTTTCGAGAAACTTATCCCTGAAGGCTTTCATGTCCGGGTCCCGCCACAACTGAGCCATGGGCCACTGGCCCAGGCTGGCTTTTGCCCTGGCAAAATCCGGTATCGTGTAAACACCCAGCGTGTCAGCCGGCAAAAGTTTTTCCGAGGGCGGCACGACCGCGTTGGTGATGAGCGGCCAGGTGAGGAGAGTTGCCAGGACGAGTGATTTCAATTTCATGAAGCGGTTCAAGTTAAATTTCAGGCGGGATATTTCGCGCGGTTAGACCACACCACCTCAAAAGATCTGACCATTTCTTGCGGCGAACTTGCGGAAAGATTAATGCGGCCGGCCTCCTCACGGTTCCCGGCTGGTAATCCGGGTCCGGCTGGGAGGTTCCAAATACCGGTACGGATTGCTCGGATTGTCGTTGTCGTAGGAAAACGCATCGCGATGGTTCAGGAAGTACGTAACGCTCTGCACCGGGATCGCAAAGCCAAGTCCCTCGCCAAAGGTAATCTTCATGTTGGTGACACCAATCACTTCACCCCGAAGATTAAAGAGCGGGCCCCCGCTGTTCCCCGGGTTGATCTGAGCGGTGGTTTGCAGATAGAGGTCCCCCTGCAACTCGCGCGTTTTGGTGCTGATAATGCCCTCCGTCACCGTCCGTTCGAGTCCCATCGGACTGCCGATCGCAAAGACGCGCTCACCGACCGCGAGCGCGTCGGAATCTCCGACCAAAACCCACGAAAATTTCGGGGCGTCTTTGTCTTCAATCTTCAAGAGAGCCAGATCGGCGAACTTGTTCATGGCGCTAATGCGAACCTGTTTGTAGCTTTTCCGTTCCAATTGTCCCGATTTTTGGTGGTAAACCTCGATCGAGATCTGGGTCTCGTTTTCGATGACGTGGAAATTGGTAATCAAATATCCGTCCTCGTTGATGATGAATCCGGAACCCAGCCCGCTCGGGGTGCGCACCTGAACCACCGCCTGCCCCAGTTGCAGAACCAGTTCGCGCACGTTCCGTTCCGGAGGCGGCGCAGCAGCGGTCGAATACAATCCGCTTTTCACATCGTTGACCGTTGGCGCTGAACGGGCGGCAACCGGCGTGACGGTTTCCGCTTTGGCAATCCTGAGCACTTGATTCCGAGGCACGACAATGACGGTATAGCCAAGGTCTACCACTATCTGGTCGGGCTTCTCGGCGAGAATCCTGCCCGTCACTGAAGCTCGGTTTTTCAACAGAACCGTATCGATGTCGGAGGTTGCG
>JBDTOW010000918.1:0-2510 GCA_039933075.1 Verrucomicrobiota bacterium
ATCCAATGGTATTCGCCGGAGCCGGTGAGATTCTCCACCGCTTCGCCAAAATTGCGCCTATGCAGTTTGGCTCCGCCTTCGCCGGAAGAACCGACGAGGGCAACGGCGAAACGCGGTTCAAAGGCCATCGCGACCAGAGCGGCTTTGCCATAACGTGAAACGCCTTCGATGCCGACCTTCTTTGCGTCCACGGTGGCGTCGGTCTCCAAGTACTCCAGACCACGCGCGGCGCCCCAGGCCCACGCGCGCAGCGAACCCCAATCATCCGGCTTGCGCGGCTGGCCTTTGTTTACCAGGCCGATGATTCCCTTCGTCAGCCCAGAGCCATTGTCCGCTTGAATGCTACCCGGGTTGATCGTCGCGTAACCCCACCCGGCCACGACCAATTGTTCCGTCGAAGAAGGACCGGCGTTGGTGCCGCCGCCGAAAGCCCCAAAACGATTGGTCGGCGCGGGCTCTCCCGGTCGTCGGGGAAAACCGCCGCCACCGAACCCACCAAACATCATCAACACCGGAACCGGCTCCTTGGTGTTAGCCGGAGTGACCAGAGTCATCTGGATGTTCACCTCGATAGACGGGCAAGCCGAATTGTCCACATGCCCGACAAGTTGCTTCGCGACTACCGGAATCTCTCCCACAACTCGATCAACTGCCTGGGTCGTGATCGTCCACGTCACCTTGGGCACATTCTTCGGCACGCGTCCGATGACTTCGCGCTCGAAGTCCTCGACGATTTCCGGGCGGCGCTGTTTCCACCATATCCCAGCGGTCGTGACCTTCTGCCCGTTTTTCAATATGAGGGGATCGGGTACAGTGGGGTAAGGGTTGGCTTTGGCCGGATCGTAATTGGCGGAATTGGTGGCATCGGCCCGGCCACTTTGCCCAGGCCGGAGAGCTTTAATGCCCAACTGATCCTTCATGTTCTGATGATCCTGCTGGGTCGTCCAATTCAAGGGTTCGGGCGCGATACCGGAACTCGGAGCGGCAGCGGTCTGGCCAGTCAGACCTCCGACTGAATTCACTACAGTAACTGCGGCTGCGAAACAACCGGCCAAAGGACTCATCGAACGTTTGAGGTGGCGCATAGGAATTTGAGTTTGGCTTACTGGATAGGAATACACCGCGTTTATTTGGCATCAAGCAGAGATTTGGCCCGTTCCTGCGAACTGCGTCGTGTGCACGCAAGTGTCAGAGAAATGTCAGAAGATTGCAAAAATCAGTCCATGTTTTACCGGCGCAGGTGTCTGAGCTGCACCTCAGCCGGCTTGAGAATAATTCGTCGTGCGTTCTCGTGATAGAACTTCTCCAGCACTTTCCTCGGGAACGCAAGTCCTTCGACGGTGCGGTCGTCGTATTGCATCGGGCCGGTGCCGGCGTAGAACGCGTAGTCAGCGCGATATTTCTTTTCGAGACCGTTGATGAAGGAAGCACGTTGCTCGTCGGTCGGCGGGTGCTTTTCTCGAAAGGGTTTCCAGGTTGAGTCCACGCCGTAGAGGATGCGGTCCTGGTATTTGATGAAAAAGCTCCGCACTTTTTCGCGCGGTTGGCGTGTGAGATCGCGCGTTCGCGCCGCGCAATCCACGTAAAAGTTTGGATAGCGATCGAGACGCCGCGCGACTTCATCGAGGTCGTGCTCCAGGCTTCCGAAGTGTGCCCCGATGACCACGAGCCGCGGATGTTTTTCCAGAATATGATCGCGCGCGGCGATCAAGGCTGCGTGGCTGGGATAACCGGGCTTGCCGTAGAGCTGAAATTCCGGGTTGTTCGCGTAATAGCCGTAATGAACACTCTCGGTATTCAGCGGCAACCAACCGTCGATTGGATCGGCCAGATGTGCCATCAGCGGTTTTCCACGCGCCGCCAGGAATTCATAAATCGGGTCAAAGATCGGATCGTCCGGGAGAACAAATGAGCCGTCTTTGCGTCGCACTTCCATGCCGACCTCCTTCCAGATTTTCGTCATAACCGCGCCATCATTGAACGTGTCGTCGAGCGAAGCGATCACTTGGTTCGTATAGCCAGGCTCCTCGATGCGCGTGAGATCGAAGCAGGAGGCGAACGGAAAAAGATCGGGGTGGCTCCCGTACATCTCCCGCGCGATACGGTGCATCGTTTCGAGATGTCCGTCGCGGCCGCGATTGCAGACATTGACGATGCTCACGTTGTTTCGCCGCATCATCTCATTCAACTGCGGCAGGTCCTCGAAGATATGCGCGTGAACATCGAGCTTGTGGATTTCTTCAAACGCGGGCGCGCGTTCAGCCGCGTCGGACCGCGCGATTCTGCTCTGCGGATGACGGCAACCGATGCAGAAGCAGAACAGCAAGAACGCAAAGTGAGAAACCAGAGTCAGGCGTCGTGGCATCGAATCGCGGTCGAATGTGGGCATAACGGCAGCGTAGCAGCGCGTGTTATCGATTCAAGATCTCCGGTTCGGTGCAGAAGTATTTGTCCTCATTCCAGATTGCTTTCAATTTGAGACAAATGCCCCCTTCTCTCTCCATGAACCT
>JBDTOW010000919.1:0-2509 GCA_039933075.1 Verrucomicrobiota bacterium
GACCCTGGTGACAGTGACGAGGGCGGGAACACGAAACTTAACAAACCGGGCGTCCTCTCCGCCATCGTGGACGATCAAGGAACGGCGACCATCCAGGTCGTGCTGCGCAACGTCACGTTGGGTGAGCATAAGATTGGTGTTTACGAGGAGGATCAGGCGGCGTTGGTTATGAAGCCGGTCGCCTACCTGCCACGAACACTCGTGCTGGGAAACCCACTGAGCCTGACTCTCTTTGGAGCGCTTCATCCGGGTAAAACGCTTCACTTGACGCTAACGGATCCATCCGGCAACACCTCGGAAATGGGTGGCTTCGCTCTGATCCAGGGTTCTATGGACACCGATTTGGACACCATGAGCGATGCTGTGGAAAACCAAGCGCCCGGTGGCAGCGGCAGCATACACTCCGTCTCCGCTGGCGCGCGCTCGAACCTGCAACTACAGGGTGGGACGCGAGCCGTCCCCGGCGAGCCGCAGTCATCGGTGGGGCGAATGGTCCTCGACGAGCCGCCTACGTCCCCCACTTCAGTTGCTTTGGCTCAACGGGACGTTTCGCCCTATCTTCAAAAAGCCCTCGCCACGGGCGATGGTAACGGCGATGGCATCCTCGATTCCCAACAACTCAACGTCGTCTCCTTCCCCGGTGTCGGCGGCAAATGGACCACGCTCGCTTCACGCGCCGGTACCAGTTTCAAGGAGGTTTCGCCCTCCGGCCCGCCAGACTTCGCTAACCTTCCCGCCGGCTACACGTTCCCGCTCGGCTTCGTGAACTTCACCGTCACCGGACTCACGCCCGGCGGCAGCGTCGTCGTCACCAACTTCTTCCATGACGAGATCGATTACGACACCGTCTTCGCCTACGGCCCCACGCCCGACAACACTTCGCCGCATTGGTACGAATTTCAGTTCAACGGCAGCGTCGGTGCGAAGCTTGACGTGAAAGGGTTCACGCTCACCTTCGTCGACGGCGGCGTGGGCGATCACGACTTGAAAGCCGACGGCCAAATTACGACGACGCTCGCCGCCGCGCTCAGAATCCCGCCTGGTCCGCCGCTCACGCTCTTGAGCACGGCGGCCGGCTCCGCGCTGCGCGTGAGTTTCAATCCTACGCCCAGCGGTGATTTTGTTCTTGCGACCAACGAGGTGCCCATCGTGACCAGCGTCCTGGCCTGGCCCGCGAGTGTGACGAACTATTTCCTCGAATTCACAGACGCCGTGTCGCCGACGAACTTCTGGCAGCCGACTTTCGATACTCCCACCGTATTGAATGACCTAAATGTCCAGACCAACACCGTCGCCGACACCACGCGCTTCTACCGCCTGCGGCGATATTGAATTTTGAATGAATGGCACCGCCTGGAACACGTTAACTCCATAAGGACCACAGACAGTCCCCAGCGATCGGCATTCAGGATCCATTTGACGAAGCCGTCCCCCCGCTCGCGACCTCGCGCTTCTACCGCCTGCAACGCCAGCCGTGATTTGGATCGCCGCCGGCTATCGGGCGCGCTATTTGGATTGCGGGGACACGTTCCCGCTTTGGCTGCACGGTGGATAAGGCGAGAATGTCAGTCCGTTTCGAGAGTTTCCACCGTCGGGCGAGGCGTGCAGGAAAAGCGGCGTCGTGCCATCCAAATTGCTGCGGTCATTGCGGTTTGATGCCGCGAAGATGTTGATCAAACCAATCGGCCAGCAGCGGAAAATCTTCCTCCATTTTTGCCCAGCCGTGAGCTTTGCCCTCTTTGACATCGAGCTTCGCTGTGACGCCAACTTCCCGGGCTCGATTCACGAATACTTCTGCCTGTTGAATGGGCACCAACTTGTCGGCGTCGCCGTGGATAATGAGGGTGGGCGGCATATTCGAAGTGATGAAATACACCGGCGAAATCTCTTTGCCCAACTTTTGGCGCTCTTCCGGAGTATCCGAGCGCGGGCCAAATGCGGCCTTAAAATCCTTCAAAATGCCAACGCCGACCGCATCCTCTCCAGCTTTCCCATAGTTCAAAAAGTCGGTGGGCGGAAAAAAACAGGCGACCGCCTGGACTGCGCTGTCCTCACGATCAATTGGATCTTTAGCGTCGGCCTTACCGGTCACGCCTTGCGTTCCCATCGTCAGCGACAAATGCCCGCCCGCGCTCGCGCCACTGATGCCGATGCGGTTGGGCTCAATTCCATACATCGCGGCATTGTGGCGGACGAAACGAATCGCGCGATGGATGTCCGGCACGATTTCCGTAATCGTAAACTTGGGTTGCGAACCGTGAACGACCGCAAACACGGTATAGCCGCGATCCAGGAAAGCTTTGCAAAAAATCGGATTAATCGCCTCGTGGCTGGAGAACCAGCCGCCACTGATCATGATGAGAATACCGTAGCCATTTGTCTTCTCGGGCTGAAAAACGTCCAGCGTGAGCGCGGTGCCGAATTTGCGACCGTAAATGACATCCTCGGCGCGCTTGAACTCGACTCTGGTTTCGGACCAACCAGAAGGACTGGAGCAAAGGATGAGGCC